>CAYRYR010000005.1:0-55081 GCA_964428385.1 uncultured Methanoregulaceae archaeon | reverse complement strand
TTCAACTCAATTACATGATAATCAGAGGTATAACTATTTACTTCAGTTATCCCTGCTGCTTCTTTAATACAATATGCTCTGCGGCCAATACCGCGGTTGAAAAAGCAGCCTGGAGGTTGTATCCACCTGAATCGCCGTCGATATCCAGCACCTCTCCAATACAATAGAGGTGTGGTACCAGTTTCGATTCCATGGTCTTCTGACTGATCCCGGTAAGCGAGACACCCCCACGCGTTACCATTGCTCTCTCAAAACCTGCAAGCCGTTTTACTATAAACGGCAGCTCGGTAAGATGGATGATAAGTTTGTTTCGTAGTTTCTTTGATAGCTGGGCACCGGTGAGTTCTGGTGGGATTTCGGTTAATTCTAAAATCCGTTTCACAAATCGCTCTGGGAGGGGATATTCTGATACAATTGTTTTTATCTGTCTGGTTCCGCTCGCTAAAATTCTATCAGTCAGATCTCTTCTGAATGTCTCTGTATCCATATCAGAAATGAATGAGATTTTTAAGGTATCCCCGGGGGCAATATGCCTGGAGAGATCAAGCACCCCCGGTCCTGAAAGACCTTCATGTGTAAACAAAAGGTCTCCCTGATGCTGTTGAATTTTTTTATTGTCTCTGAAAAGGGAGATTGTGAGGTGTTCAAATGATATTCCTGAAAGATCAGAAAAGAGATAATCCTCTATATACGCAGGTGAGAGGCCTGGGGCGATAGCAGTTACCGGCTGTCCGAGATGTCTGGCAAGGTTATACCCGTCTCCTGAGGATCCGGTCACAGGATACGAAGCACCACCGGTTGCAATGACGAGATTGTCTGTTACATATTCAGCAACACCGGATTTTAAGAGAAAACCTGTGCCTGTAACTGCCACATCATGTACATCTTCATTGCAGCGAATCGTAACTCCCCTTTTTTTGCATTCAGACAGGAGCAGGTCAAGCACATCTGAGGACTTCTTTGTATCAGGAAATATCTTCTCTCCCTTTTCGGTCACTGTTGCAAGTCCCAGGTCATTGAAGAATGTAATAAGATCTCTGTTGGTAAAATTCATAAGAGCTGGCCGTAAAAACCTTCCATTATCTCCATAGTGTGTAAAGAATGCATTGATATCCCCGCCATGGGTGAGGTTGCATTGCCCTGAACCGGTGATTAATAGTTTTTTTCCACATGAGGATTTCTTCTCAAGCACCATCACTCGTCTTTTTGTCCCGGCCACCTGAAGGGCACAAAAGAGACCTGCAGGCCCACCCCCAATGATAACAATGGTATACTGTTCCACATTACACATCCTTATTGTCTGATATAGTGGGTTTGAACTATTGTGAAGCTAGCGTTCTTTACTCTCAAAAATGTTTATTTACAAGCGATTCAGAATTCCACGATCTATTGAATCATTCCCCAATTGAGAAGTTTGACAAGGAATACAACCAGGGCTCTTATCATGTTTTATCATCTTTCTCTTTTTCAGTCAGAAAAATCCCGGTTACCTTCAGTGTACCGGATATTCAGAGGGGATACTCAGAGAAAATCTATACGGGTAGTGATTCGGTGAAACAATCAGACATTTTTTCAATTACTTTTTTATGGTGTTAATGATAATATTACTGTCCATGTCTTTTAAAGACGTAGTTACTGGAAACGTCGCGGATTCTTCATCTGCGGCAGGTCGCTTTCTTTGTCGACCAACGTACCGTTAATCACAGAATTACTATTTTCGATACCACTCTCCGTGACGGAGAACAGACGCCTGGTGTTTCCTTCACCCTTGATGAAAAGATAACAATTGCTCATCAGCTTGCCGACATCGGGGTTTCTGTCATTGAAGCAGGGTTTCCTGCATCATCAGAGGATGAATTTTCAACCATCAGAAAAATTGCATCTGAAGGAGTTGGAACTCAGATCTGTGGTCTCGCACGTTCAGTTCGTTCTGACGTAGATCGGTGCATCGACGCCGGCGTTGATATAGTCCATGTCTTTATTCCGACATCAGACATTCAGCGGATCCACACGATAAAAAAGACTCCTGAAGAGGTCCTTGCAATAACCGGAGATATCATAGCATATGCCCGGGAACATACAGATAATGTCATATTCTCTGCTATGGATGCGACACGGACTGATCCGTCGTTTCTGGTTACGGTTAACGAGGCTGCTGTCAGGGCAGGTGCAACCACCATCAATGTACCTGATACGGTAGGAATTGCAACACCCAGTTCAATGAAGGCATTGATTCAGATGTTAAAACCCTCGATTGATGCTACCATTGATGTCCATTGTCATAACGACTTTGGCATGGCCACTGCAAACACCATATCAGCAGTTGAGGGAGGAGCATCCCAGGTTCAGGTTACCGTTAACGGGATTGGAGAGCGTGCAGGCAATGCAGATCTGGCAAGCACGGTTATGGCTCTTAAATCAATTTACGGGTGTGATACCGGCATTGTTACCGAACGACTGGTGGAGACATCTCATCTGGTCTCGCGGTTCTCAGGGATATCTGTATCACCGAGTTATCCTGTTGTGGGTACATTTGCATTCTCACATGAGAGTGGTATTCATTCCCAGGGTGTCATTGAGCATACCAGTACGTTTGAACCAGGGATTATGACCCCTGAGATGGTTGGTCATCGTCGGCGATTTAAACTGGGTAAGCATGTCGGCAGGCATGCTGTACGTGAGATGCTGGATCAGGTCCATATCAGACCTACCGATGATCAACTGGAGGATATCATCAGAAGAGTCAAAAATATGGCTTCAAAAGGCAAACAAGTAGAGGAGAATGATCTCTATGCAGTTGCTGAGTCAGTCATGGGCAGATCCTCTGATAATCATGTAATTCTCGATGATATTGCCATCATGACCGGAAGCCATGTTCTCCCTACGGCAACAGTGAGAGCTCATGTAGGAAATGCACAACGTATCTGTTGTATGACTGGAGCAGGTCCGGTAGATGCTGCAATGAAAGCACTGATTGGTATCATCCCGGAAGAAGCAGAATTAAAAGAATTCTCAATATCAGCAATATCTGGTGGCAGTGATGCAATTGGTCATGTCACCATTGCGGTAGAGGATAACAAAGGTAGAATCTTTGATGCAGGAGCATCAGGTGAAGATGTAGTACTGGCCTCGGTAGAGGCGATGATACATGCACTGAATATGGTATATCGGTATGGCAAAAACATTAGTTGAGAAGATTTTTAGTGAACAGTGCAGCAGGGATATCTCTGCAGGCGATGTTGTGATGGCTCCGATATCAGGAGCAATGCTCCATGATATTACCGGGCCGATGGCGATAGACAAATTCTATGAGATGGGAGGAGATAGAGTATTTGACCCGGCAAAAGTCATTATGATGTTTGATCATCAGGCCCCTGCCGATTCGCTCAATGCCGCAGAAAACCAGAAAAAGATGCGTGCATTTGCCAGGGAACAGGGTATTTTAAATTATGACATAAAAGAAGGGGTCTGTCATCAGGTGACCATGGAGAAGGGAAGGGTCTGTCCGGGAGACATCACCGTTGGTGGTGACTCTCATACCTGTACCTATGGTGCAGCAGGAGCCTTTGCTACCGGCATTGGTTCGACAGATCTGGGTTTTGTTCTCAGATTTGGATGTCTGTATTTCCGTGTCCCTGAAACAATCAGAACTGAAATATCTGGCAGGTTCAGCGAATATGTGGGTCCAAAGGATCTCATCTTAAAGATGACCGGTGATATCGGGGCAGATGGTGCAACGTACCGGGCAGTTGAGTTCACTGGTGAGACCATTGATACGATGAGTATGGCAGGCCGGATGACCTGTTGTAACATGGCAATAGAGATGGGTGCAAAGGCAGGAATAGTTCCTCCTGATGCAGTCACCAGGAGATGGTCAGAGGAGCATGCTCCCTGCACCAGTACCGAGATGGTCAGTGATAAAGATGCATCATACTATGCCTGCAGGTCGTATGATGTCAGCGATCTTGTGCCCCAGGTAGCAGTTCCGCATAATGTTGATCATGTGGTAGATGTCAGTGTGGTTGCAGGAACCCCGGTGGATCAGGTGTTTATCGGGAGCTGCACAAATGGCAGATACGAGGATCTGTTAGAAGCTGCCCATGTTCTCAAATATCGTTCGTTTTCTGACGATGTCAGAGTTTTAGTTATCCCTGCTTCCCGGACTGAATACTTAAAGGCGCTTCGTGCAGGTATTATTGAGCGGTTTGTAGAGGCAGGAGCTCTTGTGGAGGCTCCCTGCTGTGGTCCGTGTATGGGTGGCTCCTTTGGTCTGATAGCTGCAGGAGAAGTATCATTTGCAACGTCAAACCGGAATTTCAAAGGAAGGCAGGGGAGCCCTGAAGGGGCAGTGTACCTGGGATCTGCTGCGACAGCGGCAGCAACAGCAATAACCGGCAGGATAACTGATCCACGGGAGGTGGCATGATGCAGATATGGCGCTTTGGTGATGATATTGATACAGATGCCATCATACCCGGGAGATTCCTGACCATTAATGATCCTCAGGAACTGGCAAGACACGCATTTGAAGGGACAAATGATGCATTTGCACAGGAAGTTGCTAAAGATGATATCATCGTTGGCGGACGTAACTTTGGATGTGGTTCGTCACGTGAGCATGCACCGCTTGCTCTGAAGGGTGCTGGTATCAGTATGGTCATTGCCAGATCATTTGCAAGGATCTTTTACCGCAACAGCATAAATGTAGGTCTCCTGCCGGTCATCTGCCCTGATGCCGACTCGATACAGGAAGGTGACAGAATAATCCCCCACATACAAGACGGATATATCGAAGCATCAGGGAAAAAACTTTCAATTGAGCCGGTACCAGCATTTCTTCAAAAAATTATCGATGCCGGTGGCCTTGTTGAGTATGCAAACCAGTTGAAAGAGGAGGATTTATGTACAAAGTAGCGGTTATCCCCGGGGACGGAATAGGTCCTGAAATTATCGATGCAGGAAGAACAGTCCTTGATGCCGCCGCAGAAAAGTTTAATTTCGATATTGCATGGGAACCATTTGATATTGGTGCAGACCGGTATCTTGCGACCGGAGAACTGGTTACTGAAGAGGATATTAAGGATCTCTCTGGTTTCTCATCTATCTACTTTGGTGCCATTGGCGATGACCGGGTCACTCCGGGTATCCTTGAAAAAGGAATCCTGCTTGCCATCAGGTTTGCTTTTGATCAGTTTGTCAATCTACGGCCAATTAAGATGCTTGCCGGGGTTGAGACGCCGCTCGCTCATAAAAAACCTGAGGATATCGATTTCGTTGTTGTCAGAGAGAATACCGAAGACTTTTATGTCGGGATCGGTTCCCGGTTTTCCGGCCATGAAAAGAAACAACTTGAGGTCATTCGCAACCTGTATTCTGTACGGTTTGGTCTGGACGTTGAGAGCGATGCTGAGGAAATAGCCTATCAGATTGGGGTAATCACAAAAGAGGGTGCATCCCGGGTGATGCAATATGCATTTGATCTGGCGAAGACGAGGGATCACAAAGTAAGCTCAGTGGATAAGGCAAATGTCCTCTCTGATATCTATGGCCTCTGGCGTGATGTATTTGTAGAGACAGCTTCAGGATATCCTGATATTACCACTGAGTTCACCTATGTCGATGCAATGACGATGTGGTTTGTAAAGAACCCTGAATGGTTTGATGTGGTGGTTACACCCAATATGTTTGGTGATATCATCACAGACCTTGGTGCCATGATTCAGGGTGGGCTGGGACTGGCACCTGGTGGAAATATTAATCCAGGCGGGACCTCGATGTTTGAACCTATTCACGGTTCAGCTCCGAAGTACAAGGGATTAAATGTGGCAAATCCTTTCGCGACCATATGGGCAGGATCAATGCTTCTTGAGAACCTTGGTGAGATAGAAGCAGCAAAGGCTGTTCTTGATGGAATTGAAACTGCAATTGCCAAAGGAGTGGTCACAAAAGATATGGGTGGAACTGGCTCTACCAGCGGTGTTGGTGCATTTATTGCCGATGCAATACGTTCTTGATTGTATCCGTTTCACTCTCTTTTTTTACAGGTACACAAAAATCCTGAACAGATAAGTTACAAAATAAAAAACGCTGAGGGGGAGATTTGAACTCCCGAGGGGCAAAGCCCCACAGGATTTCCAGTCCTGCGCCCTACCAGACTAGACTACCTCAGCTCGTTGCCTTATGGTATTGGAAATGAACACCTTTAATGGTATTGTGTCAATGCTGTGCATCAAGATGAAATCTGATCTTTTTTACCCCATAACCGGGGATAGGTACCTGGATTCATAAAGACGATTTTGGGATGCGCCACAATCCCGTGATCACCAGGCTCGTATCGCGAAGAACTGATTGTCGTCTCACCGATACAGATGACCCTGCCATCCATAGTATTCATCGCGATTGTATCTCCCATCTGGCAGATATCGCGTGTAACAACTCCGGTCCCGGCAAGCGATGCGCCATGACAGATGGCATCCACTGCACTATCTTTTATGATAATCTCAGGAAGATGTGATGTCACCGTCTCTATCGGGAGGATCATATCGGAGAATGCTTTTTGATCTCCCTCCTGAGCACGGATAATGGCTTCTTCTATCTCAAAGAGATTGTGAGCTGCTGACTCAGGAAAGATACCCGAACGCGTCCGGCGCAGTTCCTGCATATGAGCTCCAGTTCCTAATGCAAGACCAATATGATGACATAATGATCTGATGTAGGTTCCTGAATCACATTCCACATCAAGGAGAACCAGGTTTTTTTCTCTGCTCAGGATGGTTAGTTTCGTTATCTCCCTGATACGGAGGTTTCGCTTAACTGCGCTTCTTTTTGGCGGGCGTTGATAGATCCTACCGGTAAACTGGGTTATAATGGATGCAAGTTCTTCATCAGATACATCACCGTGGAGTTTCATCAGGCAGACATATTCCTTATCGTCAAGATGTAATATTTCTGTTAGTCTGACCGCTTTTCCTATTAAAACGACAAGGACGCCTGATACCTGGGGATCAAGGGTTCCTGCATGCCCGGTAGAGGGAACAAAAAGCATGTCACGCACCCACGCTGCCACCTGGTGACTAGAAGGGCCTCTTTGCTTGTCGACGATTAGAATTCCGCCCTGTTCTGGTATTGGTATTGGTTTCATCAATCAGTTCCCTGATTGTATCATAAACATGTTGAGTTCTTCAAGCGTTCCTTCAAGTGATCCATCCCCGATAACATCAGGAGTTAGTCCAGCCTGTTCCATGGCAGCAGCGGTCACATCTCCTATCGCTAATAATATAAGGTCTGTCCTTCTTCTCCATATAGCCGAGGTAAATGACATGGCACTTGTGAATAACAGTGCCTCGGCACAGGTCAGGTTAAGTTCCTCATGAGTAGGGGTAAGGTTGTAACAGGTGTATTCAAGGGCAGTTGCACCTGCATCTTCTATAGCACTGATGAGTTTTTCATTTGGGACATCTGCCCTTGGGAGCCCTATTTTTTTCCCTTCTATCCATGAACCAAGATGGGGAACAAAGGCACGTGAATAGAAATGAGGTAAAATCTCACAGAGGATTCCAGAGGATCTGAGAACTTTTGCGGTCTGTGGCCCGATTGCAATTACCCGTGGGAGTGTCAGACGGCTGAGTAGGGGTGCTATCCGGTGTGCAGGAAGAGCACTTGAGAAGAAGATACAATCAAAAAGACCAGATGTAACATCTCGTATAAAGTCGTCAATAACATCTTCTTTAAACTCATGCATGAGTGGTGAGACGGTATAGCAGTCATGTCCGAGTCGGGAACATCGACTGCCATCATCGGTATCTTTATCTTTTAGCCTGGTAATTGCGATCTTCATTATGTTCCCCTGTCTGCACGATAGATGATTATCGGTTACTTTATGTGGTTCATCCACTTAAACCATGAGAACGAAATGGTTGGATATGCCAGAATATGATTGGGATATATGCAGGTATTATATGTGGTGTTTTTCTTGGGACGGTAAGTGGCCTTGTTCCAGGTATCCATGCAAATACCATGGCAGGTCTGCTAATGGGAGTATCGCCTGTCCTCCTTCCTCTGACCGGTCCATACATGCTTGCTGCAGCCCTCTTCTCAACACTAATCACGCATACTTTTGTTGATATCATCCCGGCTACATATTTTGGTCTTCCTGATCCTGATACCGCCCTTGCAGTTCTGCCTGCTCATGAGCTCTGTATTGCAGGGAATGCAGAGGAAGCAATCAGGCTCTCTGCCCTTGGAGGTTTGTGGGGTCTGTTATGTGCTATCCCTCTCTCGGTTCTTGCATTGTGCTGTATTGGGGTGCTCCAGTCATATCTTGACTGGGGAATCGGTCTCATACTCGTTGGCACGATGGGCTTTTTAATTGTCATGTCGGAGGCTCCTGGCTGGGCGTTTTCTGTCTTTATGGTATCCGGGGCCCTTGGTCTTTTTGCATTCAGGTATGATTTTCTGATCTGGCACCTCCCTGGAAGTAGTATTCTTATGCCTCTCCTATCCGGCCTTTTTGGCATATCAGTACTTATGGTCTCTTCAGGTGGCCTGATACCAGTACAGCGGTTTAAAGGCCTTTCATGTACAATGAAGAAAACCATCAAAAGTGCAATTCCCGGGACAATTGCGGGTCTTCTCGTTGGCTGGCTTCCCGGCCTCTCAAACGCATCTGCAAATGCTCTTCTTTCATCTGTTTTTTCTATCAGGAGCGAAAAGAGGAGTTATCTCATTGCAACAGGTGCATCGAATACCGCAAATGCAATCCTTGGCCTTGCCGTTTTTTATGCTATATCACGTGAACGCAATGGCATTATGGTGATTCTTGCTTCGTTGCAGATCCCGCCGTTTCTTACTCTCCTGTTTGCAGGAGCTCTTGCAGGACTTTGTGCGTATCTGATAACTATTCTGTTATCACGTGCATCGGGACTCTTTAATGGGCTTGATGCACGGAAAATAAGTTTTCTGGTTATTGGTTTTGTGGTCTTACTCTGCGCCTTTCTGACTGGTCCCTTTGGATTGTGTATTTTAGGGCTTTCCATTCTTGTTGGTATGGTTCCGTATCTGATAGAAATACCCAGAATTTACTGCATTGGATCCATAACCGTTCCTGTCATTCTCTATTCGTTTGGTGTTTTCTGATAGCAAAGGGCTGAGTGCAGAATGCGATATCAGTATCGGTGAGAATAAAAGAGAAATGGTGATACATACTGCTATTTGGTGGTATATACGGTTACAGTGTGATACACAATGTGCTGATATAAAAGAGATCTTCTTTGAGAATCAAGGCATCAAAATTACTTTTTATGAATCATCATGTCAGGAAATAGTCTTAACAGGGTATTTTTATCGTACATGACAATCAAAGAATGGTTTCCTTTGGTACGGTATCATTCTTCGATGCACTATAATATTCTCGTGCCGCATGTGTAGTCAGGACTATGCGGCAGTACTGGTTTGGAGACATTTCAGATGAAGACTGTATCCCGGCAGATGGAGATGATGAGTATTTTGTAGCCAGGATAAGGTTTCTGCAGGAAAATACAGGTTCTTTTGTTCCAATGAGTGATGATGATATCCAGCGGTGTTCCAGTTTTCGTACACGTGCAGAATATATCAGCCGGCTTCGTCGAATCTCTATCAGTCTCGCTAAAATTGTGGTACAGGAGTTGTATCAGACACGGGATCAGGAACTGATTCATCTGGTACGAATGATAGATGAATTGGATCAGGCAACCAGTCATTTAAGTGACAACCTTGCTGAATGGCATGAAATTCGCACAATTTCATCTTATACGCGACATGACCGGCAATCTGTCAGACAGGTTATCACAGATCTGACGACATGTGACGATACGGTTATTTCTGCAATTGCACGCGAGATGGTACATCTCTATGAAACCCGTAGTCTTTTAGCGTCTCAGGTAAAGGAAATTGCAGATGAAATTATGCCTAATACCAGTGCACTGCTTGGACCGCTTGTTGCTTCACGTATCATGTCAGCAGCAGGAGGGCTTTTTAAGCTGGCAGCTCTTCCTGGATCAACCGTTCAGGTACTGGGAGCAAAATCTGCACTCTTTTCACATATTACAACCGGTTCCCCTCCCCCCAAACACGGTATTGTGTATCAACATAGCAGGGTCCATCGTGCACCTATGAAGAGAAGAGGGAGGGTTGCACGGGTTATTGCTGCAAAAGTTGTGATAGCTGCACGAATAGACTTTTATCGGAAAGAGAAGGACCCATCCTTTCTTGAGGATGCAGATGCACAGATACACAAGGCAGGGACAAAATGATAAGTATTGATGGAACACTCGTCTCTCCTGGAAAGCCCGGATCTTATGATCGGCAACTGCATGGATTTCGGGTATGGCGTCCTGAAAAGAGTAAGTTTGCAGCACTCTGGTACACTGGGAAAGTCAAAGATCTGATTGATATGACGTCAGAAACACGTCTTCTCTATCTTGGTGCTGGCAATGGTTCAACAGTCTCTTATATGGCAGATTATTGTGAGGTTGTGTATGCAGTGGAGTTTGCACCACGACCCATGCGTGACTTAATTGCTCTTTCTGAAAAAAGGGATAATATTATCCCAATCTCTGCAGATGCACGAAATCCTGGACTTTACATGCCGATTGTCGAACCGGTTGATTATATTTATATGGATGTTGCTCAGCCGAACCAGGCTGAAATTGCAATAGCTAATCGCCAATTCTTAAAAGATACCGGATGTATCATTTTCATCCTAAAAACAAGAAGTATCTCTGTGCGTGAATCCCCTGATGTTATCATGAACAGAACCATTACCCGGCTTGCTGAGTTTTTCACTATTGCGACACATTCGTTACTTATACCCTTTTATCCGGATCACGCAGGAATCATCTGCATGCCAAAAAAGGACTAAATTCGTCGTGTGGGACACGACTGCACAATTATTTCAGATCATCTGATAAAAGCCAATTTAATCTGATATCTGTGATAATAGAAATAAAAAGAGATTTCATAGCCCGAAGCAGATTCGAACTGCTGTCACAAGGTCCAGGGCCTCGTATGATTGACCTCTACACTATCGGGCTTTGTGCCCTATGTTATACGCAGTAATACAATTTTAATATTACTGTTTGGCAACTCACTTGCGGTATCAGTAGCACCTTAATTCAGCATAATACAGGCTTGCGCGAAGGTCTGATACAATCTCGCATAAAAATATCCTGTATGTGAATAAACTCAGACAATGAACTCAATTAATAAGGTATATATTTGCTTAGATCATAAAATTCCCTGTATTTTTTTTGTTTTTGTCAGATGGGGAAGACCAAAAAGGATATATCAGGGCTTCCCCAAATAATTGATCATATTCCGATTCATCGGAGTATGCAGCATCTCAACCATCGGTATCCTGTGCATAGCGGAAATCGGTGGTTGTATGCGGATTGAACGTACACGTGGATGTACGGAGGACACATATGAACAAGCAAATTAGTATTGTACTCGTTGCACTTGTTGCACTGGCATTTCTTATTCTGCCAGCAACAGCTGCAAGCAACATCATTTCACCAGGAGACGTTGTCTTTGTTGGTGAACAGGGACTTGATGTCTCTGCAGCACTTGGTGGTGTAAATCAGATAGCATGGTGGGCGTCAGGAACTGACCCCAGTAAGGATGTCCCAAGTGACACGATGACTGTGGGCGATCCACAGAGTTTCTATGTTGCACCAGCAGACTTTGTTGGTCAGACAGGAAACTGGTACCAGTGGAATGCATCAGCCACAACCGCAGTAGTAGCATTCACCGTCAAGGAACCATCAATTGATGTTAAAATCATGGATGGAACCTCTGGTGAAGATGTTACCGGCAAGGCAATTCCAGTCGGTCACTTTGGAAACTTCCGTGTAGAGACTAACTTGTATACAATCGCAGACAGAACTGATTACCAGGCTGCTGACGGTGTATTCGTGATCAAAGTCAAGAGTAAAGATGGTGCAACCTACTCTAACCTATACGGTGCAAACAATGCAGTCCACGACCTTACAGGACTTACTGTAACAGGTCAGATTTGGTACTGGGTCGGTCTGAATGGCGACAACAGCCAGATTGCAAAGGCAGACGGGTGGAACACCGGTGCAGTTGATGACAACGAGAACCGGTACTACAAGTCTGGTGTTTACACAACCTGGGCAGAGTGCAATGTTAATAGCATGAAGGACAACTACGTTGCACCTGATGGTTCAGACTATACAGGTAAGACTATCACTTCACTCAAGACCGTTACTATTGCAACAGATTCAGTTAAGATTGAAGCAAGTGAGGACTCAGTTACCCGTGGTAACCCATTCTCAATCACTGTTACCGGTATTCCAAGCCAGCTCTACTATGTGTGGGTAAAAGGATCCGGTTCAATGAGTGGTCAGCCTACCGACCAGCCTCCAATGATTTCACTGGCACAGGCAAGCGTCTACCAAGACCAGCCAGGTGGCCCGTATGTCATAGGTTCATACCAGTATGAGGGTGGCGCAGGCAAGACACTGAAGGAAGATGTCCCCAATGCTCCAGAAGATGGTGTCAACTACTATGCTCAGGTTGAGACTAGTACCAGTGGTACCCGTACAGTCGGGTTCTCGACCACAAAGGACACCAAAAACAAGAAGTACACAATCCGTGTAGAGAAGCTCTCTGGAAACCAGTACAAGTCTGACGAAGTCGACATTATGGTTGAAGAGGGTGAAGTGACTGTTGTTGCAGAAGGTACACAGAGTTACTACCTTGGTGAGGAAGTTAAGCTCGTCGGTACCAACTCCGAAACCAGCTACACGTATATGTTCATTACAGGTCCAAACCTGCCAGTCAATGGCGGACAGCTTGTCAGCCCACGTGAACCAGTTATCAACGGACAGCCAGCAACCTTTACCGTTGCAGATGTTCAGGATGACTTTACCTGGGATTACAAATGGCAGACTGCAAACCTTGAGATCGATGCAGGTACTTACACAATCTATGCTGTAAGTGCACCTAACAACAGAGAATCCCTGAGCGATGCTCAGTACAACACAGTCTCTGTAGTAATTAAGAAGCCATTCATCAGTGCAAGCGCATCAACCGGTGTTGTTGCAAAAGGTGACAAGCTTGTAATCCGTGGAACCGCAGAAGGCGACCCATCAGTTGGTATCGCAGTCTGGATTCTCGGAAAGAACAAAGCCCTCTACGCAACAGAGAGTGTCAACGATGACATGACCTTTGAGTTTGAGGTAAAATCAGCAGTAACCAGCACTCTGTACAGTGGTCAGTACTTTGTGGTTGCACAGCACCCAATGTACAATGATCAGTTTGACGTCTACCCAGACGACTCAATTGCTCCACAGTACGTACTCGGAACCTACCCACAGGCAGGATCTGAAGTCTTCAAGCTTGCAGGACCAGGCAGCCTTCAGGGCACCGATGCAGCAGAAGCACTTGTTACTGCAATCAACCAGCCAATGATCGACGATACCTACACCAAGCTGCAGTTCCTTGTTGAGGAGCCTAAGATTACTCTCCTCCCAATGGGTGAACAGCAGGTCGGTTCAAAGTTCGACATCAGTGGTACAACCAACCTTGCCTACGATGACGACGAACTTCTCGTTGAAGTTACATCCTCATCATTCAAGCCAACAGACAAGAGCCAGAGCGGCGAATTCAGCGGCGTTTCCGGCACTGTGGCAGTTGTAAAAGGCACCGATGGTGTAAACAAGTGGTCATTCCCAGTTGATGCATCTACCTTTAAGCCTGACGAGTACATTGTCAGAGTTTCAGGTATCACCAACGAAGTCGTTGAGACAGGAATCTTCAATGTAGTTGAGTTCAGTGGTCAGCCGACCGTTGCACCAACTCCAGTAGTCACTCCAGAAGTAAATGTTACTCCAGAAGTAACCCCTGAAGTCACTCCAGAAGTAACCCCTGAAATGACAGCTGAACCAACTGAGACACCAACTCCAACACAGTCTCCAGGATTTGGTGCACTAGTTGCACTCAGCGGACTTGTAGCAGTTGCATTCCTTGTAATGCGCCGCAACTAAGTCTGACTACACACACTTTTTTTTGTCTTTCTGGTTATTTTAGTAGATATTGTAGTCTGCAATATCATCAGAGTCATATAGTATCACGCTCAAATGAGTTTCTATGAAACTGAGCGTAAAACTATTAGATATAGCATCACGCGGTATTTTACTTCATAATGAAGACGCCAAACAAATCGGTGTTTTTGAAGGTGATCGTGTCAAGATAATTAATCTCAAGACCGGCATAGCTACAGCCGATTTTGTGATGACGACATCTTCACTCCTGATGAAAGGTACATGTGGTATTTATCATAAGACGAATGGCACTATAGGTCTTTTAGAAGGTGATATGACTGAGGTCAGGGTTGCAATACGGCCAGTATCACTTGATTATATCAGAAATAAGATGGATGGACAGAAACTCAGTCAGGATGAGATTGCTATCATTATCAGAGATATTGTCAATGATGATCTCTCTTCCTGTGAACTGACCGCTTTTATTATAGCCAGTTATATCAACTCCCTTGATCTTGATGAGATTGAGTATCTGACCCGGGCAATGGTGGAGACTGGTGAGAAGATATCGTTTCATTCAAGTCCTATTGTTGATAAGCATTCAATCGGTGGTGTTCCAGGTAATAAGATTTCATTTCTCGTAGTCCCGATTATCGCAGCAAGTGGTCTTTTAATACCAAAAACATCTTCACGTGCAATTACCGGTGCCGGAGGGACTGCTGATCTGATGGAGGTTCTGGCTCCTGTTGCATTTAGTGCAGCAGAAATTCAGATGATGACTGAGAAGGCCGGGGGTGTCATCGTCTGGGGAGGCGCCACAAATATCGCTCCTGCAGATGACAAGATAATAGTTCAGGAATACCCTTTTAAGATCGACGCAATAGGTCAGATGATTGCTAGTGTTATGGCAAAAAAATGCGCTGTTGGTGCAGATATACTGGTTATTGACATTCCCGTTGGCCAGTATTGTAAAGTAAAAGATGTTCCTGATGCACGAAAACTTGCAAGGATGTTTATAGAACTTGGAGAACGACTGGGCGTACAGGTTGAGTGTTCACTTACGTATGGGGATGCACCGGTAGGACACGCCATTGGTCCTGCTCTTGAAGTCAAAGAAGCACTTGCTGTATTAGAAGGAGCTGATCATCCTGGATCATTAATCCAGAAGAGTGTAGCAGTTGCTGGTATGGCCCTGGAGATGGCAGGGAAAGCAGGGAGGAATGAGGGTCAGACACTTGCATTAGAGATTCTCAGGAGTGGTCGTGCACTAACAAAATTCAGGGAAATAATAAAGATACAGGGGGGCAATCCGGATATATCAAGCAGGGATATTGTTTTGGGTGAGCATATTTACGTCGTACGTGCCGCAAGTGATGGATATGTCATCTCACTTCACAATAAAGCACTTATTACGATAGCCCGTGTTGCAGGAGCACCAAGTGATCACGGTGCCGGCCTGTATCTCCATGCTAAACAGGGAACTTACTTAAAAGCAGGAGATCCGATATTTTCGATTTATGCAGAGAGAAAATGGCGCTTGGATCAGGCGATAGAAGAAGGGAGAAGACTCAGACCTGTGGTCGTTGAAGGGATGCTCCTTGATCGCGTTCCTGATGTACAGTCATCCTGGCGAATGAACAGGATATAAAAACAAAAAAGCGGACCCAGTGGGAATCGAACCCACGTCCCCGGGTCCGAAGCCCGGAAGGATATCCGCTACCCCATGGATCCTCTCAACAGATTTCCATCATAACCTATTAAACCTTTTTTATCGATCTGTACAGTACATATGATTCTCTCATCACGATTCATTCAGGATAGAATAGAAGAAACTGATACTGCCAAATGTATTATCATCAGACCATATAGTACAGAATCACAGCAACCAGCCTCATATGACCTTCGTTCAGCAGATGATGTAATGATTGCACCACATGCAGTAACGTTGCTCTCCAGTCTGGAATGGGTGGAGTTACCTGGAGATATCGCGGCAACACTCATGTGTCGTTCGTCACTGGGACGCAGGGGGATACTGATTGGAGGTGGTTATGTTGATCCAGGATTTAGGGGTCATCTCACCTTGTGTCTCGTGAATATGGGGCCTCTTAACGTCTCTGTCAGTTCTCAGGAACGGATAGTGCAGATAATCTTTCACGAGGTAACATCCGGGGACCATCTGTATAATGGTCGTTATCAGGATAGTATAGGAGCGATACAGGCGCGATGATACGAACAGAACGGAAGTATATTGAGATTCTCATGATCTTAAAAGATCATCAGGAACCGATGGGAGCAAAGCGACTGAGTGAATTGCTTGCAGAAAGGGGATATGTGATGACAGACCGTGCCGTACAATATTATCTCAGATATCTTGATATAAGTGGTTTTACCAGGAAAATAGGGAACCTGGGCCGTGTTCTGACACCGGAAGGACTGTTAGAGACTGAGAGCGCACTTGTAGATGAACGAATCGGGTTTGTCATATCAAAACTTGAACGTCTTGCGTTTCGAAGTACCTTTAATCCCAATACCGGGACAGGAGATATCGCATATAACCTTACAATTGTTGATGAGAATGACTTAGAAGATCTCATTGACTCCTTTGAAGCGGTAAAAAGAGCGGGTTGTGGATTCTTTAGTTCATATCGTGTGGTATATTCTGATCACCGGATTCCTTGTGGGCATGCCGGAATCATGACGGCTTGCAGTATAACCATGGATGGTGTCTTTCAGAGAAATGGTATTCCTGTGAAGATGGCATATGGTGGTCGGATAGAAGTAGATAACAAAACTCCTCAACAGTTTGCAGATCTCATTAGTTATCGTGGAACAACGATAGATCCTCTTTCTGTATTCATTTCATCAGGTTTGACATCTATTGATGATTATATCAGGACAGGAACTGGTATTATGCTTGCAAATGTCAGAGAAATTCCGATATATGCAAAAGAGAGAGCGCTTGAGATTTCGGCGAGTATGCAATCAAATGGTTTTATATTTCCACTTGAAATGAAATCAGGCAGTATCTACAATCTTATTGGAGATCCAAACCGAATTTCTCTGGTCTCTTACTCAGGTATGAATTATGTAGGTCATGCCGTTGAACAACAGATAACAATCACCACTGAAATCGGAGCGGGAAATGTACCCTTTTCAAGAATTGCAGAGAATGAGTGATACAAGCATGTTACTCTGTAAAGAGCAGTTCTAAAACACTTCCTGCTCTTCTCTCAATTTACAATGAAACAATATTGCTGTTCCTCACCAATATGAGAAACAGAGGTCAGAGGCCGTACATATCAGTTTGTTGATAGTAACCTGAATTTAGCAGAGATAACGGTCGTTTAGTTCCTGTAACCGTGGAATACCCCGAAGACCTGCAAGTATGATTAACACAGCCACCTGATTTCCCTGCCTTGAAGATATGGGAAAATCACCTGAACGGAGTTCATATCCGGCAATACTGGTATCAAGCCAGGAGCGAACAGCCATAAACCCTTTCATAGACAACTCCTGTTCAGGCCCGGAAAGAAGTACAAGAGCTTTCTGTGCAGTTGTTATATCACACTCTACAGAATTATTTTCTTCAACTGATTTTCTTGCCAGGTTGACGATTCGGGTTGCACGTTCCTGACGTTCAACAAGAGATTCGGTTTTAGCAGTAAATCGACTGAACAAAGAATCATCTTTGAGATCTTCTTTTGCATATCCAATTGAGATAAAACCGGATTTTGTAATGGTATTGAGAATCTCATTTGTATCAAGGACCATCTCAGGTGCTTTGTCCTGTATCTCTCCTGCATGAACAAGCAGGTTAATACGACTGGCTATTTCAAGATTAATGAGATGATAGGGGTCTATACTGTTTTTTGCTGAGGACCCATACCGTCCGGTTTTCTCAGTACCTGATTCTGACTGTATGTTTTTATTGTTCAGGAGATACCTGACTTTGTTGCACCATATTTCATTATCAAAGAGGATAATTCCGTCAAGAAGTTTTTTAGTCCTGGCCAAATCACGGGCTGCTTTTGAGAGTGCAGCATCGCCCTCAGATCTCTCTGGAATGATAAAAAGACCAAAAACAGGTTCGACCAATGTCTTTCTTAGAATTGATACAATATTAGGAATAATGTCAATGAGAGTACCACTCAGGCCTGCACAGATAAGGATAGCATCATGATCCTCAGCATCATATGTACGTATCTTTGTGCTGACCTCTTCAATGGTAAGGGTTGTTGTAATACAATCCGGATTCTTTAAATCTTCTTTCGGGAAGTAAAATTTAGCGTTTGAGCTGATATGTTCCAACTGGTCAAGAAACATACCGTCATTGTCAATGACGATTGCGTTAATTCCACGGCTTTTGGTACTCCCGGTCTGTGATACGATTGTATCTGCAATCCTGCTCCCGGCGGTTCCGAGACCAATGGTTAGTATCTTCATAACAATCCCTGATATTGAATTGAAATTTCAATAATGCTATACATATTGCGTAGTCCTAGATAATAGAGTACCGCATAAAGGATATGCAAAAATAAATCAAATAACCTATTTTCAGACTGATTTTTTCCAATACTCGATGCGCCTTTGCCGGATAAATGTCTACACCTGGTAAATTGAAGGGTGAATTACACTAAAGACAAAAAAATCTTCAATTTTCGGGGAAATATCAAAGGATCAAATGATAATTTATTTAATGTCAGGTGTTTTACATTCAATTGAGGTGTAAACCCATGAGTTATGGAATTGAATTCGTCCCAGGCAACATATCTGTAAAACAGGTAGTCACATACTGTAAGCTCGCAGAACAGAAAGACATTGATTATGCCTGGATTACTAACCACTACAACAACCGCCACTGCTATCCCACCCTTGCAGCAATTGCAATGGCTACAGACAGTCTGAAGATGGGACCAGGTATCATGAACACGTTCACTGATACCCCTGCAGCCATTGCCTCATTTATGTGCACATTAAATGAGATCTCTGATGGTCGTGCAGTTCTTGGTATTGGACCTGGTGATCTATCAACACTCCCCAAACTTGCAATTAATGCAGAAAAACCTGTTGCCCGCCTGAAAGAGGGTGTCCAGCAGATCAAAGCATTATGTTCAGGTGAAGAAGTTAAAAAGACAGGAACAATGGAATTTTTTGATTATGATGGTGCAAAGCTGACTGGTGTTACTCTTCCAGGGAAGAAGGGAATCCCAACCTATATCGGAGCACAAGGTCCAAAGATGCTTGAATTAGCCGGTGAAATTGGAGACGGAGCACTTATCAACGCATCAAATCCAAAAGATTTTGATATCGCCATCCCACTCATCAAGAAAGCATGTGAGGCAGTTGGGAAGAAGAAATTTGATGTTGGTGCATATACCGCAATGTCTATTGACATGGATGAGAAGAAGGCACGCAACGCAGCAAAGATTGTTGCAGCATTCATTGCAGCCGGTTCACCACCACCACTGCTTCAGCGTCATGGTCTTGACCTCTCCAATGTAGCAAAGATTAAAGAAGCCCTTGGACGCTTTGACTTTAAGACAGTAGGCGGACTTGTCGGGGATGCAGAGATTGATGCATTCACCATTGCAGGGACTCCAGATACCGTCAAGCAAAAGTGTGAAGACCTCACGAAATCAGGTGTCACCCAGATTATCTTTGGTTCACCACTCGGACCAGATATGGTCACCTCTATCCGCCTCCTTGGCAAGTATATTGTCTGATATCTGATATCATTGATAAATTTCTTTTTTTTCAGGCTTACTTACTGATGAATAACCGGTTTTTTTCAATAGAGCAACTGGATATTCCTGAGGTACATATTGAATTTCGGGAGGAGGTCTATACCGGATTTCGATCGAGGATTGTCCCATCAAGGATTCGACAGGTTCTGCCTGCTGCTCCTCACTCCCATGATGAAGTCGACACCTGTCCCTTCTGCTCCCCGCGTCTACTGACCGTCACTCCAACTTTTCCTGATGGCACACGGTTGTGCAGGGGAGAGAGTGTTACGTTTCCAAACCGGCACCCGTTCGCACGATTTCATACGGTTACGGTGGTAACACAGAATCACAGAGTAGTTTCATTCAGTCATGATCAGATTGCAGATGCTCTGCATGCCCAGGTTGAAATCCTTTCAAAATCGTCAGGATTTCCGTCAATTAATTGGAATTATCTTGTAAGTGCAGGCGCAAGTCTTACTCATCCACATATGCAGGGACAGGTAGATCTCCGCCCTGATTACTTTCTGAAACGATATTTAGAGGCTTCAGATTCTTATTTTAGAGACTATGGCACTACGTATCGGGAGGATTGTATCGCATGTACAAGACTGTCACCACGGCATCTTTTTGGAGATTCGCTTTTTTGGTATGCTCATCCGGTCCCGGTTGGTGAACGGGATATCAGGTGTCTTCTTCCCATCACACAGATCTCTTCATTTGAACCCTATATTGATTCATTTGCTTATGGCCTTTTAAGGATACTGGATTTTTACCAAAGGACCGGGACAGAGGCCTTTACTATGTCACTATTTTTCGATGAAACTAATAAAGAGCATAACGCACAACATTTTGCGTTCTGTACTATCATTGCCCGTATAAATCCAAATAGGAATTCGCAGTCAGATTCTACTTATATGGAACGTATTCATCATGAACCGGTAATTCTGACATCTCCTGAGAATCTGGGTAAAGAATTTAAAATCAAGTCAGCATCATCGCTTCATACGACTGATTTATGATTGTGTACCTGTCCGGAATGGTATGGGAATTGTAGTATGATGATAGTAGAGCTCCTTACAGAATCTTGTCAAAAATCGATGTAAATAAAGCATTTGAAAAAAAACCATGATTTTACATGGTTACGAGAAAAGGTTTTCCTGTAGTCATAGTCTCAATTGAAGTCCAGAATGCAATATACACCCGATTACTATTTCTTCTCCAAACGCAGTGCAAGTTGGAAATTTCTGATATTTTCTGTTCTCTTTTCGCATACAGATTGCACGCTTTGCTGCAGTATTTTTTATCAGATGTAAAAAAAAGGGAAAGTATCAGGGAAAAAATGGTTGGTTTTACCAGGGTTTTGAGATAAGTTCTTTCTTCTCAACCCGGGTTCCGTCTGCTTTGTGGGGTTTACGGATAACGCCATCTACTGCTTTTTCAAGCTCCCGTGCTTCATCACAGAGAAGCATTGCCTGCCGCATTACTTCATGTGCTGATGCAACGATTGGGGTATAGTTTTCATGTCCTTTTGTCATGAAACAACCCTTTACGTTGATCCCTGCAACTGAGGAAGCCATCTCATATGCTGCGCGTGCTTTAGCATGTGCATATGCATTGGTAAACTCACCCTCAACAGCCTTGTCTGAGGTCATCACAATCTTTGGCAGTACAATATCTGCACCCTTCTTCCCTGCTTTGACCTGGTCAACAACATCATCAAGCGCATTCTGAAGTTTGCGGAAAGCGCCGGTGAGTGCGAGGACCTTTACGAGGTTGCCGTTGTAGTCAGCCATCTCAATAGGGTCGAGGAATTCACGACGTGCACCGATCATTGCATCGGCCTTCATAATGAAATATCCGAAAGAGCTCTCTTTAAGCGCTGCAAAGTCTTCTTTTTTCGTTGTTATGTCATCAGTGACGACAACAACAGGAATACCTGCTGCTGCCAGAGCTTCCCGTGCTCCCTTTGGTCCTGGAAGGACGCCATTAGGTGAGACAACGACACAGAAGTCAGGACCCCATGCTTTCATGTTTTCAACGACACGGTCGATGTCTTCCGGCTGCAATTTTGTTCCGCTGGTAGCCATGAATGTTTGCATGTCTTCACGGTCTGCCCGTTCATCAAGCAGCAGTTCTGCCATTACACCACTTGCGATGTTACCCAGTTTTGCTATTCCAACTTTTACTACCATGTTGCACCTAAAGGTTTTTACAACGAGTATTGGATTAGATAACGTAATAAAAGTTTTGAATTCGTTTTGGAGTTGCAATGACCGGTGCATGGTATCAGGCATAATGGCAGTGTTTTGGTGAAAATAAAAAAAAAAGAGAGAATATTTAGATGGTTTATCAGAATATATGGAATTTTTCAGGCAATTCACCAGGGTCGCGGAATTTTCTATCCCGTAATTTGTTTGTACAGTACCTGATTAGTACTAAGAAAAAATGATTTACCCTGACAAAGTAAATTGTAATCATATGAAAGATGGTCTATTGACTGATAGACAGAAAGAAGTCATGAGATATCGCAAAAATGGCATGACACAGCAGCAGATAGCAGATATCATCAACACTTCAAAGGCGAATGTATGTACTGTTGAAAAATCAGCATGGGAAAATATTAAGCGTGCACGTGAAACTCTTGATTTTCTCTATTCACTTGATGCAAAACACCTCTGTGTGATAGAACGTGGATCAGATCTTCTGGATGCGGTACAGGTTATCTACGATGCAGCTGAGAAAGAAGGAATAAAGGTCCAGTATGATTCTATCGAATTAATGAACAAGATTCGTTCTCAAATCCACGAAAACTCGAAATCCCGTCTGGTCAGACAACCGATAGAGGTGTATCTCAAAGAGGACGGAGACATTTATCTTGAATAATAGCGTATTCAATACCCTTATATACTATTTTAATTAATTAAATAGGAAGCCCGGGAAGTGTACTCAATGTTGAGTATTCATTCCCAGATCCGTTCTCATTCGTAATACGAAATGAGACCAGAAAGGAGTTGTACAAACAACAGGGCTGAATTAGTGGGATGTGATGATAGCAAGGGTTGAAAGCCATCTGTGGCTTTGCCCGTGTCTGCATGAAGGAAATACCTCTGTAGACCTGCTGAAACGTCACGCATCTCTTGCTTGAGACCGGTCGTTATATGAGAATTGCAGAGAAGCATTCTAACCGCATCACGGGGAAAGGATTTCTGGCAGGATATTCCTGCATGAAGACCATTGCGGTGCCAGTGTGATGTTTTTGGAGAATGCTTCGTAGTCACTCTCATCTCTATCATACCTGCCTGATCAGCAGATATCATATCATAAACTATGATATGCCGGTTAGAAAATATCCAGCGGCATCTTTCATGAGGATCATGAACTATGCCGGTTTAAGGATTGTAATAATTAGGACTTACATACAATGCCACGAATACACAGACCTCGTATGGGTTCTCTGGCATATAGCCCAAGAAAACGTGCAAAAAGCCAGGTACCCCGATACAATGCCTGGCCTGCATATAAGGGAGAACCAGCCCTTCAGGGTTTTGCCGGGTACAAAGTGGGAATGACACATGTTATCATGGTCGATGACCACACCAAGAGCCCAAATGAGGGAAAAGACATTATGGTCCCGGTCACTGTTCTAGAAGTACCTTCAATGAAGGTAGCTGCATTCAGAGTATACATTGCGGACTCATATGGAAAACACGTTCTGACAGATGTCTGGGCAAAAGAGATAGATGAAGAGGTTTATCGCCGTATTTCCCGCCCTAACAATCAGGAATCAGAAAAAAACCTTGATAAAGCACGCAAGGCAGTTGCAGAAGGCACTGTTGTTGATATATTTGCTCTTACCTATACTCGTCCATCGGTGATTACAGGGGTTCCGAAAAAAGTCGCGGATCTCATGGAGACAAAGATAGATGGTGGTAGCATTGAGGATAGGTTAGAGTATGCGATATCACTCCTTGGACAGGAGATTGATATTACTACGTTCTTTAAAAACGGGCAATATACTGACATTACTGCTATTACAAAAGGGAAGGGTACACAAGGTCCGGTCAAGCGCTGGGGTGTTCATCTTCGGAAACGAAAACACTCACGTGGAGGAAAAGAGCGTCATATCGGTACACTCGGTCCCTGGACTCCTCATCATGTCCGATGGCAGGTACCCATGATGGGACAGATGGGATATCAGCAACGCACAGAGTTTAACAAGCGGATTTTAAAGATTGGAGAGGATGGTTTAGATGTCACTCCCTCTGGAGGTTTTCTCCATTATGGTGAGGTTCACAATCCATATCTGCTGATTAAAGGATCTGTTCCAGGTCCGACAAAACGTATTGTCAGAATACGGCATGCAATGAGACAGGGTGAACATGAGGTTCGAGAACCAACGATAGGCTTTGTAAGCCTTGAGAGTAAGCAGGGGTGAGATAAATGAAGGCACAGGTTTTATCACTTACAGGACAGGTTGATCATGAGATCGATCTGCCTGCCGTCTTTGACGAGCCCTACCGCCCGGATCTCATTAAGAGAGCGGTACTCGCTATCCAGAGCAGAAGACGTCAGCCACACGGTTCATATGTCTATGCCGGGATAACTGCATCAGCAGTATCCTGGGGATCAGGCCGTGGTGTAGCACAGATACCACGTCTTAAGAACAGTTCACGTGCAGCTAAGGTTCCACAGACACGTGGCGGTCGGCCAGCTCATCCACCGAAAGTGGCAAAGATACTTGTTAAGTATATTAACAAGAAAGAGAAGCGTAAGGCACTTATATCTGCCATTGCTGCAACTATCAATGAAAAACTGGTCAGATCCCGTGGTCATCAGTTTGAGGGAACACTTCCGTTTGTCCTTGATAATCAGTTTGAGGATCTTGAGAAGACGAAAGATGTTATTGAAGTTCTCAAGGCAGTAGGTGTATATGCAGACGTTCTTCGTGCAGAAGATAGTCGTAAAGTACGTGCTGGTCGGGGAAAGATGCGTGGACGCCGTTACAAGCAGAGAAAAAGTCTTCTTATTGTAACCGGGGACGCTCCGCTCAAAGCTGCGAGAAATATTTCAGGTGTTGATGTTGCGTCAGCATCCTCACTCAATGTTGAGATGCTTGCACCTGGAACCCAGTCGGCCCGTCTGACAATTTACACGGAAAATGCAATTACGATGCTTGGAGGTGTCCGGTAAATGGTTCTTAAATTCCCTTATGCGACCGAAAAGGCAACCATGACGGTCGAAGATAAGAGTAAATTGCAGTTTATTGTGGATAACAGATCCAATAAAACTGAAATCAGGCATGCTATCGAAAAGACCTTTGGCAAAGAGGTCACTGCAGTCAACACTGTGATGACAACAAAGGGTCAGAAGAAAGCAACCATCAGCTTCAGCGATAATAAGGCTGCAGAAGAGATCATGAGTCGTCTTGGGATCATGTAGGTGAAAAGATGGGACATCGAATTACTACACAAAACAGAGGTCGTGGTGGCCCGACGTACCGGGCACCATCACACCGCTATAAAGCAGAACTCAAACATATTGGGAAGTCTGATGTTGTTATCCGTGCTCAGATCATTGACATTGAGCATGATCCGGCCAGGAATACCCCGATTGCACGTGTCCGGCTGGAAGGGGGGGGCAAAGAATATGTCCTCATTACAGAAGGAATGGGCGTTGGCGATGAGATTGCATGGGGTTCAGGAATAGAAGCAAAGAATGGAAACACCCTCCCTCTGGATGAGGTTCCTGCCGGGTTGTATGTCTGTAACATCGAAGGCAAACCAAATGATGGTGGCAAGTTTGTCCGAGCCAGTGGTGTTCAGGCTTTGGTCACAGACAAGATGGCCGGGCGTGTCGCAGTAAAGATGCCGAGCGGCTCAACCAAGTGGTTTAATGGACGTTGTCGGGCAACTGTTGGTATTGTGGCAGGTGGCGGAAGGAATGAAAAACCGTTTGTCAAGGCCGGAAAGAAGTACCATAAGATGAAGAATACTGCAAGCAACTGGCCAAGAGTTCGAGGACAGGCAATGAATGTTATCGATCACCCATTTGGTGGTGGAGGTCATCAGCACTGTGGACGGCCAAAGACCGTCAGCCGGAACACTCCGCCAGGCAGAAAAGTAGGTCATGTTGCTGCACGACGGACAGGAAGGAAGTGATCCAAAATGGCAAAAAAAGTTCAGAAGAAGTTACCACGGCGGAAAGAAGAGTTTACCTTCCATGGATATAAGATTGAGGAGCTTCAGAAGATGAGTCTTACCGATCTTATTCCTATCATGCCCGCCAGTGCCAGAAGAAAAGTGAAGCGGGGGTGGAAAGATAGTGAGGAGAAGTTCCTTGAGACATATCGTAAAGGTGGAGACCGTCGAATCCGGACTCATCTTAGAGATATGCTCATCCTCCCGGAAATGGTTGGATCTGAAATTGAGATCCATAACGGGAAAGAATTTATCAAAGTCACTATCCAGCCCGAAGCAATCTTCCACCTGTTTGGTGAGTTTGCTCCAACCCGCAGGAAAGTCTCACACGGTTCAGCAGGTATTGGTGCTACCCGGTCGAGTAAATTCGTACCTCTAAAGTGATTATCATGGCAAAAATTGCGTATTCCATGCAGATGGATGAGGAGAATATTGCCCGTGGTAAGGTCAACGAGGCACCAATATCGCCCAAACATGCCATTGAGATTGCATCGTTTATCAGAAACAAGCGTCTTGATGAGGCTGAAGCATATCTTGAGCAGGTCCTTCTCTTTAAGAAGGCTATTCCATTTAAGAGATTTAACCGCAATGTCGCTCATAAACGCGGTCTTGATAAATGGGATGCAGGCAGGTACCCGCAAAAAGCAACGAAGGTGTACTTGCGCCTGATAAACAGTGTCAGGAAGAATGCAGAATACATCGGACTCGATTCAGATAACCTTGAAATCATCCATGTTTCTGCAAACCGTGGTGTAAGGCGGCGTGCATTTTTCCCTCGAGCAATGGGACGTGCAACACCCAAAGACAGGGAGATGGTAAATATCGAGATTATTGTCAGAGAAACGGAGTGATTTGATGGCTGTAGAGAGGAAATTTGTAGCAGAAGGTGTTCGCAAGGTCAGGGTCGAGAAGCACTTCACAAAAGAGCTGAAACGGGCCGGATATGGGGGGATGGATCTTGTGAGAACTCCCCTTGGAACCCAGGTGACCATTTTTGCCGAAAAACCCGGAATTGTTATCGGGAAAGGAGGGAAGGTGGTCAGGGCTCTGACACAGGATCTTGCAACTATCTATGGTGTGGAATCACCTCAGATAGAAGTTCAGCAGGTTCAGAATCCAAATCTGAATGCACAGATAATGGCAGAACGTCTTGCAAGTGCACTTGAACGTGGATGGTATTTCAGAAAAGCCGGTTCATCAACACTTCGCCGTGTCATGGATTCCAAGGCTCTCGGTTGTGAAGTAGTCCTGTCAGGAAAGCTGACCGGATCTCGTGGCCGGGTTCAGAAGTTTACTGACGGGTATATCAAGCATGCAGGTGATCCGGTCAATACCATTGTTGAGAAGGGATATGCCATTGCGATAAAAAAGCTGGGTCTTATCGGTGTTCAGGTCAAGCTCATCCCCCCAGATGCAATAATTCCGGATCACTTTGAGATAACAGCAAAACCAATGAAGAAAAAGGATCGTCTCGATATCAGCGTGACTTCTGTTGGAACAGAAAAACAGTCTGATAATGAGTATGATGACTTTGAAGAAGACATGGATAGTGTCATGGAGACTGAGATCTTTGATGATGCGCCAGTTGTGGGAGATGAGGAATAATGGCATTGTTCCGCGCCCGTGACGTGTCACAGTTATCAGATGTTGAGCTTGTTGAGCAGATAGACAAGCTCAGGATGGATTTGATTCAGTATCGTGGAAAAGTCAGTGCAGGTGGTGCACCCGAAAATCCAGGTAAAATCGGAGAGATTCGCCGCACCATAGCACGAATAATGACTGAACAAAATCAGAGGAAGAGCCGGGCATGATTTCAATCCGAAACATCCTGTATCATGAACTGATAGGACTGGATGTTTCGGTTGTGCATGCTGATAATGGGGCACAGTGTTCCATCAAAGGACTTGTAGTCTTTGAAACCAGGAATATGCTTCATATCAAAACCAAAAAGGGTATTATGAAAATTCAGAAGAAAGGGACAACATTTGCGTTTACGCTGCCTGATGGTACGTGCGTTGCGGTCTTTGGAACTCTGATTGCCCTTCCGCCAGAACGGCGGACCAGCATGCGAGTAAAAATATAGAGGTTCATAATGGCAAGAAATATAGGATTAAACGTCCCGCTCCCAACAGAGGAGTGTCAAGACGTAAACTGCCCGTTTCATGGCACCTTGCCGGTGCGCGGCCAGGTGATCACCGGCAAAGTCGTGAGCGATAAGATGACTGGGACAGTAGTCGTTAAACGAGACTATCTGCATTTCATCAGGAAATATAAGCGGTATCAGAAGCGTAGTTCAACACTGCATGCTCACAATCCGCCATGTATCAATGCGCATACCGGCGATACTGTGAGAATAGCTGAGTGCCGCCCGCTCTCAAAGACAAAGACCTTTGTTGTTGTAGAGGTGCAGGTATCATGAAGGGACTAGGTTCAACCGTTCCAAGAGCTCTTGCGACCGGAACACGTATGATGTGTGCTGATAACACCGGTGCCCGTCAGATACAGGTAATCGCGGTACTAGGGTATCATGGTGTCAGGAAAAGACAACCAAAGCTCGGTCTTGGAGATATTGCTATCGCGAGTGTGAAGAAAGGGACTCCTGATATGCGGCGCAAGCTTGTACGAGCCGTTGTTATCAGGCAGAAAAAAGAGATCAGAAGACCAAATGGCATGCGGCTCTCTTTTGAGGATAATGCCGTTGTTATTGTGGATGACCGCAATGAACCACGTGGGACCGAGATAAAGGGTCCAATTGCACGAGAGATTGCCGTCAGGTATCCCCGTCTTGGTTCTATGGCAACAACGATTGTATAGGTGAAATGATGGTCAGAATCGCAAGTAAACAGCCACGAAAACAACGGCGTGCACGATATAATGCACCTCCCCATATCAGAGGATCACTTTTGCGTGCACCGTTGACAGAAGAGCTGAGAAAAAAATACGATAAGAGAAATCTTCGTGTTGTCAAGGGTGACACTGTTAGGGTGACCCGTGGAGATCATACGGGAAAGGAAGGTCTGGTTGACTTTGTCCTGCCTGGAAAGACAAAGATTGTGGTTGATGGTGTCTCTGTAAAGAAAGCAGACGGTACTGAGGTCCCACGTCCGATTGATCCCTCAAATGTGGTCATAATAAAACTGAATCTTGCTGACAAGCGTCGGGAAGAGAAACTGGTGGGTGAGTAATATGGGTGATCATCTCAAAAGATATGTGGCCCCTGATTCATGGGGAATTGCACGAAAAGTCAATACATTCATAATAAAACCCTCACCAGGCCCACATAATGCAAACGCCATGCCGATTGCAGTCTGGCTTCGTGATCATATGGGCCTAGCCCGAAACATGAAAGAGGTCAGACAGATCTTAAAGCAGCGTGATCTCATCATAAATGGTCGTCCATGTCGTCATCCTTCCATGGGTATTGGAATATTTGATATCATCGCCCTTCCAAAAACCGGCAGGTTTTACCGCATTCTTCGTGATAAAAAGGGTAGACACAAGACTATCGAGATAGATGAGGCTGCAGCACAGACCCGTCTTGTCAAGATTGTGAACAAGACCCTTGTCAGGGGTGGAAAGGTTCAGTTAAACCTTCGTGACGGGTCGAATCTCATTGCAGATAACACGTACATGACCCGCGATTCAGTTGTTCTCTCATTAAAAGAAGAAGATTACAACAAGATCGTAGATCACTTCCCTTATCTTGAGGGAAATATGGCCATGGTAATCGGTGGAAAGCACTCTGGTGTTGTTGCCAGGATAAAGGAGATAATTGTTGTTCCCGGAAGCGTTCCAAACCGTGTGTTATTAACCAATGAGTCATCAGGCACGATGTTTGAGACCATTGATGAGTACGTTGTGATGGTTGGGCGACAGAGCCCTGCAATAGATTCCTGGGGGATTGAAGAATGAACCCAAATCGTGCAGTATTGATCGAGAAAGTAGTGGTCCACATGGGTGTTGGTGAGAGTGGAGAGAAACTCGTTAATGGCGAGAATCTCATGTCAGCAATAACTGGTGGCACTCCTATCAGAAGTTATGCAAAACAGACAGTACCGGGGTTTGGTATTAGAAAAGGTGCTCCAATCGGATGCAGAGTCACACTCAGGGGTGAGGTTGCAGAAAAGTTCCTTGACACTTCCCTTGAGATAATCGAGCGTAAACTCTCTGCGTATCAATTTGATGCAGAGGGTAACTTCTCGTTTGGTGTTGAGGAGCATACTGATTACCCGGGCATGACTTATGATCCAAAGATTGGTATCTTTGGTTTTGATGTTAATGTCACTGTCAGACGAAACGGCAAGCGGATTGCACGTCGCCACATTCAAAAGAAGAAACTCCCACAAAAACAGCGTGTTGCCCCTGAAGATGCGATACGGTTTGTCGCTGAATTGTACCGGGTGGAGGTTTCATAATGGCAAAGGAGAGGACGAAGTTATTTGGGCGTGGTGCTCACAAGTGCCAGCTCTGTGGCCGGAAGCAGGGTCTTGTCAGGAGATATAATATCTATTTCTGTAGGCAGTGTTTCCGAGAGTGGGCTCCAAAAATGGGCTTTAAAAAACTGAACTAGGAGGCTTACAGATATGGCAAGACTCAATACTGTTGCAGATGCAATGAGCACGCTCAAAAATGCGGCTGATACCGGAAAATCGAGATGTATCATTCAGCCTGCAGGCAGATTAATAGGTGAAATGCTTCGCATTATGCAGGAAGCAGGGTATGTGCAGGAATACACTTATATTGAAGACGGACGGGGCGGACAATTTGAAGTCAGCCTCACCGGTTATATCAATAAATGTGGTGTGATAACACCACGATTCTCAGTCAAAGCAAGTGAGATGGAAGACTGGGAACAGAGGTACCTGCCATCAAAGAATATCGGACTCCTGGTGATATCAACATCAAAGGGAGTATTGAACCATAAGGATGCCCGCCAGCAGGGTATCGGCGGTGAACTGCTGGGGTATGTGTACTGAGGTGACAGGCATTATGTATGCAGAACGAACCGTATCCATACCCCCTGGTGTCACTATCACCGAGGAAAAATCCACTATTATCGTCAACGGTCCGAAAGGCCGCCTGCAGCGTGATATGTGGTATCCCGGGATTACGATTACCATTCAAGAAGATTCTGTTGTCGTCTCAACGTCTGTCTCGAAAAAGCAGACCTATGCGATGATAGGAACTTTTGCATCCCATATAACCAATATGTGCACCGGAGTAACTGATGGGTATGTATACACTATGAAAGTTGTATACAGCCACTTTCCGATTCAGATAAAGGTTCAGGGCGAAAAATTAGAGATTGTGAACTTTCTTGGAGAAAAGCATCCACGTTATGCAAACATCCTCCCTGATATTTCAGTCAAGTCCGGTAATGATGAGGTTGTTGTGACCGGTATTAACAAAGATCTTGTTGGTGCCACCGCAGCAAATATTGAGCGTGCAACAAAAGTTCGCAATCGTGATCCCCGTGTATTCCAGGACGGAATATATATTGTCAAGAAGGAGTGAGGAGATATGACAAAAGAAATACAAAGACTCCTCCGTGTCCGAAAGAATAAATCTACCCGGTTTAAACGCGAAGGGGTTGACAAGAAGAAATGTGTCAAAGACTCATGGCGTCGTCCCCGGGGTATTCAGAGCAAACAACGGAGACAGAAAAAAGCAAAAGGACCATTACCCACTCCTGGATATGGAAGTCCTATTGCTGTCCGAGGTATGCACCCAAGCGGGTTTTTTGAATCGCTGGTCTATAATCCATTGGATCTAGCCGATGTTGATCCAACGACACACGCAGTTCGTATTGCAGCATCAGTCGGGGGCAGGAAACGCATCCTGATTCAGGAAGCAGCATCTGTTGCCGGCATCAAAGTACTCAATAAAAAAGATGTTACACTCATCAAGAAGGAGAAGACTTCTACAAAAGTGAGTACTGCTCATGATGACGACGCATCTGATGACATATCTGATGATGAGGAGGAAGAGGAATGAGCAGTCAAAGCCTTGTCAATCAGAAACGTTTAGCTGCTTCAGTTCTGAAATGCGGTGTCCATCGTGTCTGGCTTGATCCAGAACGGTCAAGTGATATTGCAGCCGCTATTGCACGTGAAGATATCAGAGAACTTATTACAGATGGTGCAATTGCATCACACCAGAAGAAAGGTGTTTCCCGTGGCCGAGCCAGGGCAAAGATGGCAAAGCGTAGTTACGGTCACTGTAAAGGACCAGGCCGAAGGAAAGGTTCTGCTGGTGCCCGTGATCCAAAGAAACGCCGATGGATACGTAAAATCCGGGCACAAAGGAGAGTCTTACGGGAAATGCGTGCATCCGGAGAGATAAACCCCACTATTTACCGGAGTTTTTACCGCCGGTCAGCTGGTGGTCAGTTCAGGACTGTATCCCATCTGAAAGCACAGATTGAGATAGGGAGGGAGAAATAATGGCAACCGGACCCAGGTATTTCGTTCCGTTTAGGAGAAGAAGGGAAGGAAGAACCGATTACTATGCCAGAACGAAGCTCGTAATGGCTGATGTTCCACGGATGGTTGTCAGAAAGACTAACCGGCATATCATCTGTCAGCTGGTAACAGCGGAACTGGATGGAGACAGAACATTTGTAGCGGCAAATTCAGCTGAACTACGAAAATTCGGATATGAAGGTTCGCTCTCTAACACACCTGCAGCATACCTCACAGGTATGCTCTTAGCGGTTAAATCTCTGAATGCAGGTCATGAAGGAGCAGTACTTGATATTGGGCTTCACCGGGCAAGAAGAGGGGCCTGTGTCTTTGCTGCCTTGAAAGGGGCAGTTGAAGCCGGCCTGAACATACCGCACGGTGAAGAGATTCTTCCGTCAGATGAGCGGTGTAAGGGCGAACATATCGCATCATATGCTCCGGAGCGTGCAGAGACTCTGCCAATGCAGGTAGGGACCGCTGTTGACGCAATTATGGAGGAGCTGAAGTAATATGGCTTATGAGAAGGAAGTATGGGTACCGCTCACCGGACTTGGAAAACAAGTTCAGGCCGGGGAGATAATAAGCATTGACCAGGTGCTTGCGAGCGGAAAACCCATCAAAGAACCTGAGATAGTCGATACGTTCCTGCCTGATCTGGTGGATGAAGTACTTGACATCAATATGGTACAGCGTATGACAGACTCCGGTCGCCGGGTGAAATTCAGAGCTGTTGTGGTCGTCGGAAACAAAGACGGATACATTGGATTTGGACAGGGAAAAGATGTTCAGGTCGGCGATGCTATCCGTAAAGCAATACTGAATGCCAAGAAGAACCTGATAAAGGTCAAACGTGGCTGTGGCAGTTGGGAATGTGGATGCAGCAATCCTCACTCAATTCCAATGCTCGTCACCGGATCTGCAGGTAGTGTCAGGGTAACACTCAAACCTGCTCCACAGGGCATTGGGCTTGTCACCGGAGACGTGGGTAAGAAAGTGCTTGAGCTTGCAGGTATTCGCGATGTCTGGGCACAGACCCGTGGGCAGACCAGAACAACGATTAACTATGCAAAAGCGACATTTAATGCACTCAAAGCAACCAGCATGATTCGGATTGGAGGGGAGGAGTGATGTATGCGGTTGTTCAGATTCGGGGTGTTGTAAAAACTCCCCGCGAGATAAAAGACACATTAAAGATGCTTCGTCTCCACCATGTGAATCATTGTGTGTTAGTTCCGGATACTCCTGCTTATGTGGGTATGATACGGAAAGTGAAGGATTTTGTTGCATATGGTGAGGTCAATGCTGAGACACTTACCGAAGTAATTGAAAACCGGGGAAGAATCACCGGTAATGCGAGACTCACTGATGCATATATCAGTGAAAACTCACAGTATTCCGGAATAAATGAATTTGCTGTGGCTCTTTCAACGGGAGATGCACGTCTGACTGATATCCCTGGCGTTAAGCCTGTCTTCAGACTCCATCCTCCCCGTAAAGGACACAAGACCACCAAACGGACATTCCAGCAGGGAGGTTCGCTTGGATATCATGGTGAGGAGATAAATCGTCTCCTGTATAAAATGAGGTAATCCACATGCCGGTAAATAAACGCTCAAAATATCGTGGATCCCGGACCTGTGGTGGCGGTACACACAAGAACCGTCGTGGTGCAGGAAACCGGGGTGGCAGAGGTCACTCTGGTGGCTGTAAACACCATTTTGTCAGGATATATCTTGAACAGGGATATGTCTTTGGCAAACATGGTTTTTACCATGACACCAAAGGAAAACAGCAGGTTATGGACGTTGGCGATATTGATCAGATAGTACCTGTTCTGCTCAAACAGGGAAAAGCCACTGAAGAAAGTGGCGTTGTTGTTATTGATGCAACAGATATCGGTATTGACAAGGTGCTTGGCGGCGGACAGGTGACCAATAAGATGTCCATCACAGCAAAGGAGTTCTCCAGTCAGGCAGTTGAAAAGATCGAGGCTAAAGGTGGACAGGCAGTAACTCCTGCCTGATTCACATTTTTTATGTTCTGGTGAAAAGATGGGAGAACTGCTTGATAGAATGGAGCCACTTCTGGCAAAGATGCCAGCGGTCAGGGCCCCGGATGGCCATGTCCACTTTAAGGAAAAATTGTTGTGGACACTTGGAATTCTACTGATTTATTTTATATTAACTAATGTACCGGTCTGGGGTCTGGATCCACAGTCCCAGGATCTGTTTGAGTACTTCCGTGTACTCATGGCTGGTGCAAGTGGATCTATCGTGACACTTGGTATTGGTCCCATTGTCACTGCTTCTATTGTTCTGCAACTCCTGAAGGGTGCAGATATCTTTCGTATCGATACGAGTGAACCCCGTGGTCAGGTCATCTATATGGGGCTTCAGAAGCTCCTGATATTTGTCATGATTGCAGTTGAGGCAGCACCGATGATTGTTGGTGGTTTTCTCATTCCAAGTCCGGTTCTTGCATCTCAGTTCTTTGGTGGCAGCACCGGATTGTTAACGCTCCTCATTTTCATACAGATCTGTGTTGGCGGTGTACTTGTCGTCTTTATGGATGAAGTTGTCACAAAATGGGGTATCGGTTCCGGAGTGGGTCTCTTCATCATATCAGGTGTCTCGCAGCAACTGGTTAACGGGTTTATCAGTTGGAATAGTTCACCTACTGACGGGTACCCGGTTGGGTTTTTCCCACGACTCGTCGGGGTTATTGTGGATCCCGCAGCGAACTTTCTCCAGTACTTTGGCCCGAACATCATTGCGTTTATCACTACGATTCTCATATTCCTGGTCGTCGTATTTGTTGAATCAACCCGTATTGAGATACCTCTTGCACATGCACAGGTCAGGGGTGCCAGAAGCAGATTTCCGGTAAAACTTATTTACGCCAGTGTGCTTCCGATGATTCTTGTCAGTGTACTGCTTGCAAATATTCAGATGGTCGGACTCTTTCTGAATAATGTAGGAATAACTATCCTTGGGGTATTTCAGGGACAGACTCCAATTGACGGACTGATGTACTTCCTGGCACCAATACACGGGCCTACACAGTGGATGTGGTGGGCTGACGGGTTTACCGGGCCTGATGCATGGTTGGTTATTATCAGGCTGATTATTAATCTCATCATCATGATAGTAGGATGTTCTATCTTTGCTCTCTTCTGGGTGAAGACGGCAGGTCTTGACTCAAAAGCAGTAGCGCGACAGATCCAGTTATCAGGGATGTCGATTCCCGGATACCGAAGAAGTCCTAAAGTGCTTGAGAAAGTACTGGACCGGTATATTCCCCGTGTAACGGTTATTGGTGGTGCATTCATCGGTCTCTTAAGTGTTATTGCAAATCTGTTCGGTGTTATTGGCGGTGTCAGTGGTACCGGTCTGTTACTTACGGTGAGTATTACGTACCGTCTGTATGAGGAGATTGCAAATGAACAGATCATGGAGATGTATCCGTTTATGCGAACATTCTTTGGCAAAGAATAATAAAAAAGAAATTATATGGCAGGAAAAAAGGTAATCATTACCGGAGTACCAGGTGTTGGCAAGACCTCAGTAATTGATGAGACTATTAAAAAGCTCGGAGAAGAGGGTATTGTATATTCAAACATCAACTTCGGGTCTTTTATGTTTGAGGTAGCACAAGAAGAGGATATCGCTCATGATCGTGATCTGATGCGAACACTTGGAAAGGATACCCAGAAACGTCTTCAAAGATTAGCATCCCAGGGAATTGCTAAAATAGATGGGAACATCATTATCGATACCCATGCTTCGGTGAAGACTACCTCCGGATTCCTGGCCGGTCTCCCTCTGTGGGTTATTCAGGAACTGATACCTGATATCATTGTCCTTGTTGAGACTGATGCTGATCAGATCTTAAAACGACGTTTATCTGATAATTCAAGGACCAGAGATATTGAGGGATTCAGGGACATTGATGCCCACCAGCAGTTTAACCGTTCAGTTGCTGCTGCATACGCAATGGTTTGTGGATGCACAGTAAAATATATCACAAATGCGGATTTTTTGCTTGAAAAAGCGGTTTCTGAACTGATTACGATACTTAGGTGATAGTATTGACACGTACTGGATCGAAAAATACAAGTATGACCCCACTCATCGTTGCGATGGGGATGATACTTATTGCGAGTATTCCTGAGGTCAGGGCCGGAATTGGAGAGGGATTAAATGTGATACTTGGCCCTCTTGTTGACTCATTCCATATCCCATTTTACATTGTTATCATCATTCTCTCAACAATAACTGCGGTATATTCATCAACGATCCAGAAGTATACGATTGATTATGCAAAGATGAAATCGGTTCAGGAGAAGATGAAAGTCTTTCAGAAGGAATACCGTGAAGCAATGCTTGCAAAGGATGAGAAACGGGTCAAGAAACTCGAAGCAAAACGGGAGATGATGATGAAAGACCAGATGGAGATGAGTACCCAGCAGTTCAAACCAATGGCCTATATCATGATCCTGACGCTTCCCATTTTTTTCTGGCTCATCTTCAGACTGGATAATTTTGATGCCATAATCAGTATGCCATTCTTTGGTCATGTCCATCTGACAGACGCAATACTTGGTCCTGCTCCCGCGTGGATCATCTGGTATATGCTCTGTTCTCTCTCCCTCTCTCAGGTCGTGAGAAAGGCTCTGGATATCGGGGGCATATGATTCCATGCGGATTACGTTAAGCGGTCTGCCGGGTTCAGGTACAACAACCCTGGCCCGCACCCTCTCTTTACAACTCTCTTTTACCCTGATATCAGCAGGTGAAGTGTTTCGTAAGATGGCAGAAGAGAAGGGTATGACACTTGCTGCTTTTGGTATGCATTGTGAAAAGGATCCGGCAGCTGATCATCTGATTGATGAAAGACAACGTGAAATTGCGCTTAATTCTGATAATATTATCGTGGAAGGTCGTCTTTCCGGATGGAAGATTCCTGAAGCAGAACTGCGTATCTGGCTTAAAGCACCCCTTTGTGTGAGAACCGGTCGAATTTATGAACGCGACGAGACCGCTGATACGAAGAAAGCTGAAGAAGAGACCCGGGTCAGAGAAGCGAGTGAAGAACAACGATATAGACAGTATTATGCAATTGATATCAGAGATCTTACGATATATGATATGGTTCTTGATTCATCGCGGTTCACAGTCGAGGAACTAGCACAAATTGTTCTCTCTGCACTTCCAAGTGTTTGAAATGGAAATTTTATTCTTGCACAATCTATTTTTATCCTGATAGAAATTTTTTGAAAGTCCAGAGCACAATAAAACGTTCTGAACTATTCGAATTGAAACAAGTATATTGCAAAACGTGACTATCCATTCGCACTATATAGTGCCAAGCAGACTTTTTTAAAAAGGTATACAATTGACAATATTTCCAAGGAAATAAGTCAGTACATTTATTCAGAATGGATATTTTCGTTTTTTATATCCTGTATTGTCTGGATCACGAGATCATACGCTGATACAACAAGGGTAACGATGAGCGGACCTAATATTATACCTATGATTCCCATCAGCATCATACCTCCAAATATCCCAATCATCATCAGTACCGGATGAATTGCGACTCGTTCTCCCATTAATTTTGGTCTGAGATAAAAGTCGATCCATCCTGATATCATGGGGTAACCAAGGAAACAGAGGATGAAAAATCCGGTAATATCCCCGATAAGAAGGGCATATGCGAGGAGAAAGAGAATGAGAATCTGAGGGCCAAGAAAGGGGATGAGCTGCATGATAGCAGCGAGTGTTGCATAAAAAAGGATGTGTCCATATCCCAGGATAATAAAGAATGGTATTGCACAGAAGAACGTTACAATGGCGCATTGAAAATTGACAATATAAACTGAGTACATCGTGTCAACAGTCACTTTTGTGATCCTGTTTACCGTATCTACCGTCTTTTCAGGGAGCAGATTACGAATCTGATTGATAATCTCTTCTCCATTGAGCAGAAAAAGAAAGAGAGCCAGAAAGAAGATGAGTGCATTGATAAGAAGTGATGGAATTGTTGCAAGAAAGTTTAGGAGTATATCTTTGCATGTGATGAACAGACTATCTATTGCTGTAGAAATTGTTTCAGGGTTAATAAATGCTTCAGCACCCGGGATGGGTGAATTCATCTGCCAGTCTGAGATCGTGGTATTTATCTCTGTTGATATTGTAGAGGCAAGTTCACTCATATAATCAAGATTTGCATATACTATATTCACGGTAAACGTCACACCACCAATAATCGCCAAAATAACCGTAATAGTGAGTAATGTTGCAGCATGATTTGATTTCATGCGTGCTGTGAATCTGTGCTGTAGTGGTATCAGTACGACAGCAAGAGAGAACGCCAGAACAAAAACGTCCACGAGTGGCCAGAATGAAATTCCAGCAATGAAAAAAATGAAAAATGCAATCAAAAGGGTGTGGATGGTACTATTTTTTAAAATTTCTAATGGCATATGAATAAAGAATGGTTGGCAGAAGACATATACCATCATCATTATGCCGGCAAACCTGGTATGGGGGAGATTACAGGTTATATACGATATGGTATTATTAGTCTGGCCTGTATTTTGTAACCTGCATCACAAAACTGTCAATAGATAGCGGTTTAATTTGCTTGTTTCAATTGTCTTGTGCAAATATGTGTTACGCTATGAAATAATTGCAGATTCATTTCGATTACTACAATACTTTCTGTATAACAGGATACACCATATTTGTTAACGCCTGTCAACCAGTCGTTTTGGGCGCCCTCTGACATGATACAGTTCAAGACCTGACGGACCTACACAGTTAATGATTATCTGCAATGATTCGTCTGCATACATCGGTTCCAGTTCTTTCTTTTCTTTGAGAAAAGAATCAATAATAGTGTCTTGTATCGATGTACATGATACCCCTTTAAGATCGAGTGTCTCTACTGATATTCTCAGTACGTTCTCGTGTTCCTCATCACCATAGACAAATGCTTCATATTCTCCGGTTAAAAACTCCATATTCCCTTCTGTAAATACTGCATCTTCGATATCAATACGGTTGACCGGAACTTCAAATATTCGGATAGTCTCAGCTTCCCGCCAGGGATTTTCAATGCGCATATGTGTTCTTCCACATGTACAACGGCTCTTGCTTAAAACCCGGGTTGTGTCATCGGTATCATAATTGATAAGGAGTGTACCGATTGTTTCATTTGGTTCAAGTAGTGTTGTAAGTATGATGTGTCCAGGTTTTCCTTCTGGGATATACGTTTTTTTGTATGGATCATAGATATCCATGTGAACCATGTCTTCTGGAACATGCAAACCATTCACTGCCTGGCATTCTCCGCACATAGTGCCTTCGGTGCTTCCATATGTATTGAGTACTTCACAATCATAGATATCTGCAACATACTGCCGGGAACGTTCAGAAAAACTCTCTCCCCCTATGATTAGTCGCTCAAGTGAGGAATCAGCAGGTTTTAACCCTTCTGCAGACATCCTTCTGGCAAGCCTGATAAATTTAAAGACACTTCCTACAATACCTGTTGGTTTGTACGATTGTATCAGTCTGAGTGGAAAGGTACATTTTCCCGTTGGAATAATGGTCATATGCATCTTCTGTGCTGCAAGAGTCATTGTATTGGCGCCAACGTTCATACCATAACTTGCACAGATAATCAGCCTGTCTTTATCTGAGAATCCCTGTGATGTGAAGATTCTTGCATATTTGATGGCATATCTGTTCCAGTCATCCCATGTCAGGAAAAAACTTTTCGGGACTCCGCTCGTGCCACTGGTCTCATGAATAGTAAAGATATTGTTCCATGATGTACTTCTGAAAAGAAACTCTTGTGCAGCAGGAGGCTGATTGTCACGAATAGTCTGTCCTGAAAGAACAGGAAGTTCAAGCAGATCTTCATGTGTTCTGATATCGACAGGCTTCACTGCATTATCTCTGAAGTAATGACGATAAAACGGAGATTTTTCTGCTGCATATCTGATGGTGTATGCGATTTTTTCATCTACCATCGCCTCGATATCGTCACGGGGTAGGGTTTCAACAGCCTGATTGAAGTATTGTGTAGATGTCATTTTAACTAATTAGGATGGAGGGATATTATAGGTGATGATGGTCTCGTTCTAACGATAACGTATTTCCTTTCCGTGTGTTTTACATGATGTGAGAAGAAGTGTGTAACGGTCAATAGTAACTGATCTAAACCTGAAGTGGTCTTGCTTTCTGTATGTATCCGGGTTCATATCTTACAAGACCAGAATCATAAAAAACAGTTTCACTATGATACTTGTTATGATCTTGTCTTCTTATACCAAAAACCCAGGTCTATTGTATAACCTGATATTGATGGCTTACTAAAATCCAGCGAGAAACCGGCATTTTTTCATTTGATTTCGAACCTGTATCTTGTTAATAAAAGGCATATCTGCCTGATTGAGATAGTCATGCCTGTTTTTTAAGGAAAAGAAGGATTCTCATTCTAAAAATTCTCATTCTAATGAGAACTGACAATATTTTTTACGAGTATGAATCAATAGATTGTATCGTGGATTAGCTGGGTTGAAAGGGAGGCAGTCTTATCGTAAGAGAGTCTGCATTTGTACCATACAATCCAGGTGACATGGTCATCAGGTTAGAATGCCATCGGTTTCCAGGTTGTTGACTGTCTTTATTGGCCTGTATCTAAAGAAGGTCTGTATTTCACTTATCTGAATTGACATGTCAGAACAGCTGGGAAAAATGGTTCCTTTCATGTGAGTTTGTGCATGATATACATTACAACAATCATCAATATACAGGCGTTGAGTTTTCATTTTCTAAGCATGATGTACTTAAATAGCAGCACAATCTCTTGTGTGAAAGAGCAGGCTTATGATAGGAAAAGAGCATGAAGCAACATAAATTCTGCGGTCTCTATCCGCATGTATCTCCCTCTTGTTCAATAGTGATTCCATCATGTCATGGTGCATGGCATTGTATTGTTATATTGGTAATCATCTATCTTGTGCTGGGCACAATGCCCTGTATCGCGATAGCAGAGTCAGGAATGCCTGGAGTCGGGTATCAGCAGGCCTCATGTGACAACTCAAACATTCCTGATGTTATGGAAGCTGGTCAGACGTACCCTGTGACAATCTCTTTTCGGAACACCGGTCTTGTGAACTGGGCAGAAGGGCGTGAGCACTATGGATTAGTGTTGGAATCAGGCGAAGGGTTCACCATTGATCCCTCCTTTATTTTGATACCTGAAGGAATGGTAGTCACATCAGGTCAATCACATAATTTTGCCTGTATAGTACAGGCACCGCAAAAGACCGGGGAGGTACCTATCAGCTTTGCGATGAGTGTCAGATCAGGCTCATCAACCCACGCATTTCCTGTTTTTTATGAGAAAAATATTGTCATCATCCCCCAAAATGGCATTTCTTCTCCTGATTTAGGCTCAGTGCATCTTATAAGTACACCTCCAGGAGCGGCAGTTGCTTTAAATGGTCAGCAGTATGGAGCAAGTCCTCTCATCATCCCGGATATCAGTCCTGGGACATATACCCTTAACGTAACCCTTGCCGGGTATACAGACCGTTCCGTACTTGTTGATGTAACTGCTGGTGATATCACCTCTGTTATACTGGACTTATCAGATCCTTATGGTATGCTCGTTACCGTTGAGAATACAACTGATGAATCGATATTGTCTCTTTTCCTTTCCCATCTGCATCTCATTGTTATCACAATAGTACTTGTTCTGACCGCAATAGTTGTTCTGAACCTTCAGACCGGGGGAAGAAGAGACCGTATCATGAATAGAATATTCAGGTCCTCGTCATCGCAAGGTGAAGGGGGGGGAGAAACAAAGGCACGGTCAGAAAGCGGCCGTAATGTTGCCGTTAACAGTGCAGGTAGTACTGATACGAGTGTCGGATCCGTTTCAGAGAGCACGTCAGGAAAATACGGGAAACTGTCAGGTGGCTTTAATCGTCGCAAAGAAGAAAAAAATATGAAAGGGACAATAGCAGCAAATGTAACTATAAATGATAAAACCCAAAAAAATGAAGCTTCCACTCCAGATAGGATAAACACTGGTAATGATGATGTCACTGATATTATTTCTGACAGTGAGTTATACTTAGGATTTCCCCATGAACTTCGGGATCGATATGAACCCCTTGCCATTGTCGGGACCGATTCATTTACCCGTGTATACCAGGTCAGAAGGAAGGCAGATGAGAAGATACGTGCGGTAAAACTCCCGCAAAACCGTGCTCCACCCAGTGAGATATTACAAAAGGAGATTTCTGTCTGGCATTCACTAAAAAATCCACGTATCCTCCCGGTTTATCGGTTTGAGTATGAACCAGTCATGTATCTTGAGATGGAGTACCTGGATGGTGTACCTGCCGGTGATTCAGCAATTCACTCATTTGCAGAATTTAAAAAACCGATAAATCCGAAACTGGCAGTACAACTGATTCGGGGAGTAGCAGAAGGGATAGCATATCTGCATTCACTGGGTGTCAGACATTATCATCTGCACCAGGGCAACATTCTTCTGACCAGTTCACGAAATCCTATGATTTCAGGACTCGCTAGAGGAAAAAATGAGTTTGGGTTTGCAGTTGGTCATAGTGATCCTGCTACAGCAGATGCATCCTATCTCGCACCTGAGCAGAGATACCCTGAGAAATATGGCACTTGCGGGATGAAGACTGATATCTATCAGACTGGTGTTATTCTGTATGAGCTTCTGACAGGAGTATCCCCGTATTCCATGGAAGCACAACAGATTGCCGGCCATAATGCATCTGAAAGAGATGAGGAACTTCTGGTTCTTCCCTCTGAAATTAATTCATCTCTTGCACCGTTTGATCCCATATTGATACAGATGCTGACCTGGGACAAAAAGAAGCGATACCGGACAATCAAGGAATTTTTACAAGACCTTTTACAGATACCAGAACAATAAGTTGTAGTTGATATAGTGAGATGAAAGGAGTATCTGTTTTTTTTTGTATAATCATTACCGGATTTTTCTGTGTATCATGTGGTGGTGCAGATGGAATGTCCCCTGTATCATCAGTAGATGATCTCGGGTACCATAAGGCATTGTATGTATCAGATTCGGTACCTGATACACTGGAAGCAGGAATGACATATCCGGTCGGTGTTACCATGATGAATATAGGCCTTGTCTCATGGGAACATGATGTCGAGTTATTTGGGCTGCTTTGTGAAGGAGTTGATGAGGCATTGTCTGCCGATCCTTCATTTATCCCCCTTCCTGATGGCAGTGCTGTCAGTTCAGGTTCGTCCTATACATTTCCCTTTCTTCTTATCCCAAACAAAGAGGGTAATCATACTCTATCGTTTTTGGTGGTGTTAAAAAAGAACAACCAGTATATTCCGATTCAAGAGCCAGTTACGAGGGAGATTCAGGTGTTACCGAAAAATGGTATCTCTTCTCCTGAATATGGGGCAATCAGGGTGGATGTAAAACAGAAAGGCACTCGTATCTCTCTGAATGGAAAATATACCGGGATTTCTCCACTGATACTCGCTGATATAACCCCTGGTCATTATACACTCACCCTTGACTATGAAGGATTTGATCCGGTTTTTATAGAACTGGATGTTTCTCCTCTTTCTGTGACTGAAGTTGTAGTTGATATGACAATGAATCGTATCCCGGAGGTATTCATACAACATCTCTCATCATCAGATCCATTCGTCACCAGTATTGTGGGCTTCGTAGAATATTTGTGGTACATTATCATCTTTTCTCTCCTTATATTATCAGCCGGAGTGCTAATTGTTGCCCGGTCCAGTTCAGTAAAAAAGCATCTTGTGGTAGAAAACCTGCAATCAGTTAGTAATGGAGAAGATGCAGAATTTGTCTTAGGAGCTCTTGGCGTTAGCCCGCCTGAATTGAAGGGATCAGATTTGCATGGAATCCAGATGACTTCTGTCTGTGAACGAGGTCCAAATGGGTTTCTTCTCTTCAGGATAGAAAATTTAGGCGCTCATATGATGTACATAGAGGGAGAAGAGATACGACCCGGGGGTCAGAAAGTCGTTCGTCTGCGAGTGGATGCCCACGAGGATGGGTTTTATACCCTGCAGTATCAGATACCCTGTCGTGATGCACGTGGCAGACCCTATTTTCAGTCACTATCAGTTTCGTATACCGTAACATCTCTCTTCCCGGTTCTTGAATCTCTCCTTGAAGCGCTGGAAATAACTGCGAAAAGCGCAACTGCCAGGGTTATTATGAGAAACACTTCGATCGTATCTGCATTTCTGGGGGATGAAGAACTAAAACCAGGGGAATCTACTGTTATCTCATGTAGCCTAGATTCTCCAGTTTCTTCTGATTATTATATGAAAATGCCGATACAATGGACAAATGAGATTGGGGTGTCCTTCTCTCATACAATATCAGTGCCATACAATATGGGTAGATTATTTTTTGCACAAAACCGGTTGCATGAGGCATTAGATTACTTTAAGGAGATGTTGCAGAAGAATCCTGATAATACAGATGCATGGCTCTGGATAGGCTTCATCCACGAAAAGTTGCATAAGACTGAATTGGCTGCCAATGCCTTTTACATGGTTTTACAACAGGATTCTGATAACAAGGAAGCACAGGATCACCTAAATGCACTTTCTCATCATGATAATCAGTTACCCCCTGCTCCAAAAACTGATATAACACAAGAGATTTTATTGTTTCCTGATGTGTTACGAGCACTCTATGATCCAGTTGCGTTTATTTATTCTGATACATCAACTGAGATCTTTTCGGTCAGGCGGAAAGGAGAAGAGACAATACGTGCACTGAAAGTGTTGCATGATTCCCTGTCAGGTTCATCGGTTCTGGTTGAGGCATCGGTCTGGAGATCACTGCATCATCAGCATATTGTAGAACTCTATCGGTATAACAAAAAACCGGTCCTGTATTTTGAGATGGAGTATGTTGGTGGAACAGTAATAGATAACAAGACTATCTCTTCAGTAGCAGGCATACATCTCCCTGCTCCATTACATCTCGTCATGGCCATTGTTTCAGGAGTAGCTGATGCAGTAGCATATCTCCACCATCAGGGTGTACCTCATCTCCATATAAGACCCGGGACGATTCTTCTAGCCAGTGAGGTTAATCCGAAGCTGACCGGATTTATATGTGATTTGCAAGAGGAGCAGAACAAGTCAGAAATACGATTTCTCTCACCCGAACAGGTTTTTGTGGAAGAGTATGGGAAAGTAGGCAAAAAAACAGATGTATATCAGATTGGGGTCTTACTCTATTATCTTTTAACAGGTTCTATTCCCTATCATAAAGGTTGTACTGAAAATTTCAGTCTTTTTACGGATTCTGAGCTGATTCTCCCATCATATAACAACCCATCTTTAAGTTTTTTCGATGATCTTTTGAAAAATAGCTTATCATTGCGAAAAGCAGAGAGGACTATCACACCAGAAGAGATACGTGACTATTTGCACACAAAAAATCCCTTTGGGGACGATTTAGATTGAATTGTGGTGTTCCAATCCCTATGGGTTTCTTTAAAAGGTAGTTTTCAAAGAGCAATTTAGCTAAATAGCATTGAAAGAAAATAATACCCTGTGGTGGTGGGCCATGCTTCCCGTTATTGATCTGGTAATGTACCGCCCCTGAAATGTATAGCACCAGCAATTAAGTGTTACATTCAAAATTTCGTATATTTCATTATAACCAGCCGGATAATAGAATATGGATGTGTATCACCCGACATAATTCCTCGATACATCCCTATTAGTTCGGATGTTAATTTAAATTTAATAATTATTGCAATTAGAAATACCTATTATTAAATTTTAAAAAAACCATTCACCTGTTTTTCATCATAAATCAGAAAAAAAACAATGCAAATAAATAATACCAAAAAGTACATTATGATGTCTGGTTTGTATGTTCCTGTTCAGACGTTTCGCAGGCATCTGAATAGAATAAAGTACGCCAGCAGAATGTTTAACGTGATTGAAACAGCATTTGGCAGGATCCTTCCCGAGTTCGATCCTGCCGGATACTGTCAGCAATGATGTACCCGCATATTATTTCGGCATAATATCATATGTACCCGGAATATATAGTGCAGAAGAATTGTCTGGCAAGGATTTGTATTTAATCGTCTTTTGTTAATGCATATATTCTAATTTTATATTTAAGTTATTAATTATGTGCTATCTCATTGTGATTTCTATCACCAGTAATCATCAAAAATGCGGCACCTCTTGTGTACGTGTTGAATGTACTATGTTATGGTGATCATTTTTATTTATTTTTTTTAAATTTAAATAAGAAAAAGCAAACTTTGTATTAATACACAAATATTTAATTATCAAGTTTAACTTATAACTAAAATTAAATAAAATTAGTTATCTTTACCAATTATCATTCACCAATATTCATCAAAAAAGCACCTCATCTACAATTTCCATATATAGGAGAAACGGGAGATACTTCTATATCAGAATCATCACTGGAAATCCCAATCTTCTGTCAGTGAGGAAACAGGTCCTCTGGATCGGGGAGATGCATGATAATACTGTGGCCGATTTATCTCATTCATTCATCAGAATGAAAACAGATTATTTCAGCAATTCCAATCTGATGAGATCTGAATGAATCGCAAATTATGAGGAGAAACAAGATGTCAGCAAACTCTATCAACCTTATCTCCGGACGGACAATCCAACAGGGTGTCGCAATGGAAGGCGGTAAGGAGAAAGATAAGTACCATAAAGCATGTGGCATCATCGAGATGGACAATGAAGACTTCAAAAAACTGGATATCATGAAAAATACCAATGTTTCAGTCACCAGTTCATATGGAAGTGTTGTTGTTAAAGCCATAGAAACAACCCAGGGGCCACACCCCGGGGTTGCATTCATCCCGATGGGACCATGGGCAAACTCTGTTGTGAGTGATGAGACCTACAGTACCGGAATGCCGACCTTTAAAGGGACGCCGGTATTTATCAAAGCAGCACCAGACGAGCGGGTTCTCAAAATGATAGAACTGATGAGATATAACTGCTGGGGTGAAAAACAATGACCCGAACAATAACAGATGTTGTATGCCCGTTTTGTGGCACACTCTGCGATGACCTGATAGTTACGGTCAGCGAGGATGGCAAAAAACTTCTTGATGTTGAGAATGCCTGTGCAATTGGTGCAGAGAAATTCCTACACACACAGGCATCAGATCGGGTAACCCGTCCACGTAAGATACAGGAGGATGGAAGCTCTGTCGAAGTTAGTTACGATGAGGCCATCGAGTACACAGCTCAGCTTTTGGTAAACGCAAAAAAACCACTCATGTATGGATGGAGCTCAACATCCTGTGAGGCACAGAGTGTCGGTAGTGAGATAGCAGAACAAGTCGGGGCAATTATCGACAATACCGCAGCAGTCTGTCATGGAACAACCCTTGTCGCGGTTCAGAACGTCGGTATCCCGAGTTGTACCCTTGGTGAAGTCAAGAACAGGGCAGACAGAATAATTTTTTGGGGATGTAATCCGGCGCATGCCCATCCACGTCACATGTCCCGATACTCAATATTCCCACGGGGATATTTTACCGGCAAGGGACATAAAAACAGGAAACTCATCGTTGTCGACCCGCGAACCACAGATACATCCAGCCTTGCTGATGTTCATCTCCAGGTTGAACAGGGAGCAGATTATGAGTTACTTCAGGCACTACGGGCTGCGGTCCGGGGACAGGAACTCACAGGTGACATCATAGCAGGAGTACCGAAAGAAAAGGTTTATGAAGCAGCGGATCTGCTGAAAAGTGGTCGTTTTGGAGTTATCTTCTTCGGTATGGGTGTTACGCAATCCCTTGGAAAAGACCACAACATAGATGCAGCAATTATGCTGACAAAAGATCTTAACGAATACACAAAATTCTCCATTATTGCGATGCGCGGTCACTATAACGTCACCGGTTCAGGCCAGGTACTTGGCTGGCAGTTTGGATTTCCGTACTCAGTTGATCTCTCCCGCGGATTTGCACGATATAATCCGGGTGAGACCGGCTCGATAGAACTTCTGAAACGAAAAGAAGCTGATGCAATCGTTGTGCTTGGCAGTGATCCAGGTGCACACTTCCCTGTTCGTTGTGTAAGAGAGATAGCAAACCTGCCATCAGTCTGTATTGATCCTCACATTACCCCGACGAGTGAGATCTGCAAACTCCACGTGCCTGTGGCTTTTGTAGGGATTGAAGTCGGAGGGAACTGCTATCGTATGGACAATGTCCCGATTGATTCAAGAAAAGTTATAGAACCACCGGAAGGTATGATGACCGATGAGGAGTTCTTACGGGCGGTTAATACCCGTGTATCGGAACTGAAAGCTGCATGAGGTGATGAGAATGGCTGATGAATACATAATCAGAAATGGACAGGTCTATGACCCCAAACAAGGCATCAAAGGGGATGTCATGGACATCTGTATTAATAATGGTAAGATCGTCTCGAAAGTCTCTAAAAAGGCAAAAGAGGTAGATGCTACCGGCAAGACGGTCATGGCAGGTGCAGTTGAGATTCATGCCCATGTCGCCGGACCAAAAGTCAATGAAGGACGGAACTACCGACCGGAAGATAAACTCTTCACATGCAGGGCGACCGGAGCTAACACCCATATGGAGGCTGGTTTTTCAATTCCTACTACCTTTAGGACTGGGTATAATTATGCCAGAATGGGGTATACTACCGTCATGGAAGCGGCTATGCCACCTATATACGCCCGGCACGTTCATGAAGAGATAAAAGACACTCCCATTGTTGATCAGGGAGCCTTTCCTGTCTTTGGAAACAACTGGTTTGTCTTTGAATACCTCAAGAATAAGGAGGATGCAAATGTCAATGCCTACATCGCATGGCTTCTTCATGTAACCAAGGGATATGCTATCAAGATAGTCAACCCAGGTGGATCAGAAGCCTGGGGCTGGGGTAAGAACTGTGATACCATCCATGACCCAGTACCTTACTTTGATATTACACCTGCAGAGATCATGAGTGGTCTTATGAAAGCGAATGAACAGCTCGGACTTCCTCATTCGATTCATGTGCACACCAATAACCTGGGCAATCCTGGTAACTATGAGACAACACTTGATACCTTCCGACTCGCTGAAGGGGTAAAGACAAACAACAAGTTTGGCCGTGAACAGGTCTTTCACCATACCCATGTGCAGTTCCACTCCTATGGTGGCGACAACTGGGGTAATTTTGAATCAAAAGCAAAGGATGTCATGAATTACGTTAACCAGAACAAGAATATTACCATTGATCTGGGATGCGTAACTCTTGATGAGACCACAACCATGACTGCTGATGGTCCCTTTGAGCACCATCTGACTGAATTAAACCATTTGAAATGGGCAAATGTCGATGTCGAGCTTGAGACTTCATCTGGTATCGTTCCCTATGTGTACAACCCTGATATCAAAGTCTGTGCAATCCAGTGGGCAATCGGCCTTGAACTTGGATTGCTTGCAAAAGATCCAATGCGGACCTTTATCACCACAGATCACCCCAACGCCGGACCATTCACCCGGTATCCGCGTGTCTTTGGCTGGTTAATGGATCAGAAGTACCGCAATGAGCGCCTTTCTACCTTTAAATATAGTGAGAAGGTCAACGATGCAACAAGCCTTGGCAGTCTTGACCGTGAAATAACCCTATATGAGCTTGCGCAGATGACCCGTGCAGGTCCGGCAAAAGCACTTGGTCTAACTGATATGTGCGGAGGTCTTGCACCGGGAATGGATGCAAATGTAGCCATCTATAATATTAATGCAGACAGTCTTGATGGGGCATCCATAGAAAAGGCATTCTCTGCAGCTGATCAGGTATTTAAATGCGGCACGCTTGTCGTAGACAACAATGATATCATCACCGAGACAGACAAACGCACTCTCTGGGTCGATGTTAAAGTACCTGATAACAAGCAGGTTGAACGTGATGTTGTAATGAAATTCCTGAAATATTACAGTATGAACCTTGCAAACTATGAGGTGAGCGATCACTTTGTTCCTCATCCCTATGTAATCGAGGTCGATGCAACGTAAGGAGATCTGGAATTATGGATACTGTAACATTAACCATGAAAAATTTGCCTGCCTTGTACCTGGAGGCAGAGACCATCAGCCCGGACCAGTTTGCAGCAAAATCTCCCGCAGAAATTGGCAAATTATCTGCTTATATGGGAAATGAGCACCACACACTCGGCGATTTCTTTGAAATAGCAGGAAACCCGGGAAAGACAGCCGCTGATACGAAAATCGTCGTTACCGGTGATCTCTCGAAAGTCAAGTACATCGGCATGAAGATGACTGCAGGAGAGATAGAGGTTCTTGGGAACACGGATATGTATGTCGGTGCCTGGATGGCCGGTGGTACAATCAGGGTGAAAGGCAATGTTGATTCATTCTGTGGAATGGGTATGACCGGTGGAGAACTCCTCATCGCTGGAAACGCGAGAAACTATCTTGGTGCTGCGTACCGTGGCGACTGGCGTGGTATGCAGGGCGGTAAAATTGTAGTCGGCGGCAATGCCGGAAGCGATCTTGCTTTCTTTATGCGGGGAGGGGAGATAACCATTGGCGGTGATGTCGATGTTCATGTCGCAACCCATGCAGAGGGGGGTAAGATTATCATCAAAGGAAATGCAAAGAGTCGTGTTGGCGGCCAGATGGTGAAAGGTGACATCTACGTCTTTGGTGAGATCGAACGCATGATGCCTTCGTACAAGTATATTGGTGATGAACAGATAGAGGTCAATGGAACATCCGGAACGTTTCAGGTCTGGATTGGTGATCTAGGTGAACGCCATGGAAAGCGCAAGGGCGAGACTATCTATGGGAAAATCTATCTGAAAGTCAAAGAAGCAGAAGAGAAAGAAGGTTCTACCCGTGTATCACGGAAAATAAAACTGACCGATGCACAGATGCAGAGCGTATCTGAAGCTTTTGCCGGTAAAGAACCTAGTGTTTCAAATGTCAAAGCATTCATACAGGAATCCTTTGGTATTGAGATGAAACCAATGCAGATTTCACGACTTATTGATGAAATCAGACGCAAAGCATAATTCTCTCTCTTTTTTTCTTTTTTTGCTATCAGTTAGTTCTTATCTAAAACGAGGATAGTACAGACTGAATTGTTCTCTTTCCAAAGAGGTTTGAATATACTATATCAGAGTCTCTCATCCCTGGTTCATGTACGAGGCGATACAGGCAGACCTGAAAAACCGGGCAGACCGAACAGGCAGGTGTAGCATGACAGAATCGCTCCCCGATAAGATAGAGGGGCCGGTCAATAACCCAGGGATCAGAGGGATATAGTATCCTTGCAACACTCACCGCTTCAAATGATGAGAGCTTTTCTGCAATACCACACACTAATCTGGCAAGTGTCCGGCATACCGGGGCATCAGCCCGTACATCAAAAGGCCCGGTGACATACCTCTCGTCTTTTAATGCACCAATAATCATACTGGTTGTTGTAGGAGTAAATCCAAGCCTTTTCAACCGTTTGACGATTTCTTCCGGATATTCTGCAAGATCAGACCAGATGTGCCTAGCATCACCATGGTAATACCTGACCATCTCTCCAGCAACATGCCATATTCCGTTATGGATTCTGATATCAGGGTGCAGATCTAAAACCAAAGCCTGGTCATTCCATTCTTCTTCAGAAAATTCACTTATCTGATGCCAGAGATGTTGTGGATCGCCAAAAATTTCCTCAATGACAAACCGTGTATTGTCCCATATATCAATCTCTTCTGCTCTTCTGTCAAGGATACACCCAAGCAGAAACTTATTTGCATCTATACTTCTAAGCGTTGCTTCATTGGTATCAGATAACCATTCCCAGTATGCCCCTCTCATAGTATGGTCAGACGCTCTGATAGCAACAAGAGCTGATGCAATCATTCGCGCATGTGAAAGGATAATATCTCTTGTTTCATCACGAGATACGTTATTCTGCATGATATCTGCCAGATGATGTACTGGTAGGATGTATTCTTCATCTCTCATTTCATCACTCCTAAAATCAGTACAATCTCTCCCTCTCAGTAAAATGATATCCACCTTTCAGCACTTGTACAAATCTGTTTTGCATTCCGGCTGCTTTTTGCAGATTATTACCCTGCCTGAACGGTAATACTTCAACGACACATCTCCTAAAAATTTCAGGTACATCTCATTGCCCTGGATGGTATCAGAATCTTTCTCATCTCTATCTTTCTTATCAGAAATGAACACTTCTGTTATTATCTGAATGTAATGCCCTATCTATGATGGCGGATAGGTCATTAAGATTGATTTATCAGTTTATAAAATAATATATTATTATGGATAAGGAAAAGGAAGAATTCATTCGTACTATTTTTTCTGATGCCGGGATAACCGAATCCCTTGCATGTCCCATAGCATTTGAGTTGTCAGAGACTCATGGAATTGACAAGTTGGATTTTGCCAGGTACTGTAATAAAAATGGCATTAAGATTCGGAAATGTCAGCTTGGATGCTTTAAATAATTCTTTGTTTTATCTTTCCCTGGCCATTATTCCAGGATATCTTTTTTCTTGCATTATGTTAGAAAGACCAGAAGATGGCATCTGGTTTTGCATATGTCGTTTGTATAAAATTTTCGTCTCTAAAATGCGTTTTTATCGTCAATGAATGATAATATGCGTGTATATTCTCCATTGTTGATATGAAAAAAGAGGCTGTTTTTGGTATTTCAAAGGAGGTACTTATACCGTTAATCAATTCCATATGCCATTGAATCCATTCCGCATGCCATCGTTCCCATCAGAACCAGAAAAATGAGTGCAAAGTACGCAATCAGGATAATGATGAATATAATACATATTGGCAAAAGGACTGCAACGAGAGCACGTGGTGTTGAGAGCTGCTGAAGTTCCTGAATGCCGGTTACATTCAGGATAAATGTCCAGAACCACCCGATTATACCGATAAGTGGGATCCACCCTAATACCATCGTAGGTGTTGAGGCATATGCCATTACCTTAAGCGTCTCATAAAATCCTCTTCTGCCTCCAAGAAGGTGCACAAAGATATGCATAAACCCGCTCATAAGAAACAGGCAGATGATATTAAAGACAAAAATACCGATAAGTATCAGAACAAATAACAGAGGAAGGGGAAAAACCTCTGTTATCCCGGTCATAAGACCCATTGGGAAGATTATTAAACCTGCCAGGATTCCATCAAGAATGGTAAAAATAGTGAGTAACACAAGATAATACTTCAATGATTCAGTCCATTCTTCTTCATACAGAGAACGAAATGTATCTACCGGGTGAAAGAGAAGACCTGATATCTGATTCTGAATCTCCATATAGATGTATTGTTCTCTAAAAAGATATAGCATTGCTCTCTTTTTAGATATAAGGTTCAGATACGAGTAACAAAAAGAAAATTTCCTTTGATACCTGTTATTTAGATATCATCAATGAATTTGAAATTCCGGTATTGGTTATTTTCAGTACCGGTTCTCTATTTGATCCGGTAAAAGGCTCTCAAGGATCTCTTTTTTAAATCGGTCATAATCTATGTCATCTATCTGATCCGGTAGAAGGATGTCTCCCCAAGCCTGACGATACACCCACTGGACAATACGTCCGATGACATATTTCACATCTTCCGGACTCTTTACTGTCACGAGATGCCTGCCTATTTTTGGATGTCTGCCGCGCCTGCCTCCGACAGTGATATGATAGACCGGAGGATCTGCCCGGATGATATGAAACGGGCATGATTCGATACACATGCCACAATGTACACACTTCTCTTCATTCAGTTCAATTTTACCTGATATTATTTTAATGGCTTTTTCCCGACAATACTGAACACAGGTTCCACACCCGGTACAGAGACCTGGTTCACGGAACGGTTTAACAAGGCCGGTTACCCCTATCTCATTAAGACGCTCACTTGAACAGGAATTTGAACACCCGGAGATTGCGATCCTGACCTTGACCGGCATCTCCTTGCCTGCATAGATACTATCAAGTTCTTTTGCAAGCGAGATAGTTTCTATCTGTGCCAGCCGGCACCGTTCTGTCCCTGGACAAGCCGTGATATTCACTACCTCATTGCGTTCAGAACCAATCGGGGTTCCATTCTTTATAAGGCGATCGTTTACTTTTTGGGCATCATCTGGATTGATATGAGATATCTCAATTGTCTGACGTGTTGTCAGGTGCACAGATCCATCACCGAATTGTGTTGCTATCTTTGCTATCCCTTTTAGTTGTTCAGGAGTAATGACGCCGGCAGGTATTCTAAGTCTGACAGTACAGAAATCGGTATTTTTCTCGGTAATAATGCCGCCTTTCTCAAGAAGCGGAATTCTTCGCATATGATTAATTTGGTCATGCCAATAATAATAATGAACTGCTGAATGTTCTGATACATAACTCGTATGCCCGAATGTTATTATTGCTTACCACTATACCGAAACAGAGCAAATATTGTCACTATGAAATTATTCTATAAAAACGCGATGATGCAAGACATCAGGCTCAACCTATGAAAATGAGGATCCATT
>CAYRYR010000004.1:15853-55145 GCA_964428385.1 uncultured Methanoregulaceae archaeon | reverse complement strand
GGTAAGATCGGATGGGGAAAATATATCATTGCCCTTATCGTTCTCTGGATAATTATTGGCATAATCGAATTTGTTCTGATGCTGATTCCAATCATTGGCGGCATTATTCTCTTCATTATAGCACCACTTCTTGCTATCTGGGCAGCTAGGTATTATTCACAGCTGTATGATGCAGGTTTGTGAACATCTTCTCTTTTTTATAAGACCAATCATCAGGGTATTCACTTCAGATATACGATATCTCAAGCAAATCCTGCGATTATCGGGATGATTTTCCTCATTATACATACCGGAATCGATTTACCCGCATAAAGTTTCTGATACGTTTTTTCAGGGATGAATCAACAGATCCTTTCTGATATCGTGATCTGTATCATCAGAGGCAACTCTTTTCCATCTAAAAGCAGAAATTTATCTGGATAGTATGGTTGCATCTTATGTAACAGATATTCCGGTCATCTCTTCCCTTGAAGAAATGGGATGGAATGAACAGTTGGAAGAGAATTTTTCTGCGTTTGTAGGCCCATATAATGCAGGAAGGGTATCTGCTGCACAACGGACTCATTATGATGTAATGCTCCCAAACCGGGTAGTATCAGCTCCGATATCAGGAGCTCTTAAAAAGATACGAAAATATCCGGTTGTTGGTGATTTTGTCGTCCTGCTTGAGAACCTAAAGACCGATTCCCTCGTGATTGTTGCAATTCTTCCGAGAAGAACAACCCTCACACGGGGAGGGGCAGGTGAGAGTTCGGGAGAACAGATTCTGGCAGCAAACATCGATTATGCATTTATTATCACGGATACCGGCCCTGATTTTAATATAAGCCGGCTGGAGAGATATCTGATGATAGTACATACATCAGGTGCACAACCTGTTGTTCTCTTAAATAAAGCAGATCTGACTGATGACCTCTCCCCTGTTTGGGAAGAAATCTCTGATTTAAACAAGAATTTACCAGTATTTGTGATTAGTGCCCTGAAAAATACTGGATTGTCTAATCTGCAACCTTATTTACAGAGGGGAATGACAGTTGTTTGTATCGGATCTTCAGGTGTTGGAAAATCCACCCTCATAAACGCCCTTACTGGTTCAGACTTACAAAAGACCAGTGATATCAGAGAAAATGATGGAAAAGGAAAACACACTACCACGGTTCGGGAACTCTATCCCCTACCATCCGGGGCACTCATCATCGATACCCCGGGTCTTCGGGAAATACGGATATGGACTGCGTCTGACAGCCTTGATGAGGTCTATGGAGACATTCTGATGTATGCAAAAGAATGCAGGTTTTCTAACTGTCATCATCTGACTGAACCGGGATGTGCCGTACAAAAAGCTATTGTTGACGGCGAGTTATCAGAGGAGAAGTTTAAGCGCTATCAGAAGATCGCAAAGGAACTTGCCTTTGAATCAGATAAAGCAGAAATAGGTCTCAAGCGTTTTGAGAAAAAAAAGTTTATGGGAATGCGGAACATGGCAAGAGAAAATCGTGAATGGAAATAATATTGATATTTTCTATAGTAATCCGGTTTTCGGCATCTCATCAGGAGATTCGTCAATCACAGAATGTATGCTTTCCATTCTGTAACCCGGATTAGAGAAATAATGTATCATTTGTACTCCTCATTATCCCTGAAATCCGGAAGGCTTTGTTAAACCTCACATTCGTCAGATCTCACTTTCAAAATAATATTTTTCGTAATCTGGCCCAAGAATTTTTAATATTTTTGTCATTTCTTCTTCCAAATGGTATACCAAAGTCATACTTACTCTTCTCTCTTTTTCGTTCATTATTACATGATAATTCATGAACCATTGATCTGTTTAATTCCCTGCATCAGGAGATCTGAACATATCTTCCGTATCCTGATTTAGGGTATCTTTGCCTGCATCTGGAGTTATACTAAACATATACAAGAGATAAAACCAGAGAAAATAACGGTCTTCAGGCTGCTATCTATATTATGGATATCATAATGAACCATATTTAGCAGATATGACCAGGAAACGCTATGAAAAGCGGTTTAAAAAACCCTTCAGGAGAAGGGTCAACCATGCATAGATAGTATAGGTGTACTAATGATTATCAACAAAAAAAATAAAACAGGGTCCGGAATTTATTAACTACGCATAAAAAATCCGCCAGATTCAGATACCCCGTATGAATAGTCATCCTCCTCTTCCCCATCTGTCCGGGAATCGTTATCAGGATTATACATAGTATCAGCAGAACCACTATCATCATACCCGGATGCTACCATCTGACCATCTTCGTCAGGTGATTCATCACCTACCCAGACAAAGGATGATGTATCTGGTTCGCTCATGGTGGTGGTAAAAGCAGTTTGCCTACCTGAATACATAGCCTCATCTACTGCCGACTCAATAGAAGGAGACATTACTGGAGGCATCGAAGGATCCATTGAAGGATACATTGACTGAGACATCTGATGAGTATTATAGGCAGTCATGGCGGGAGTGTAGTACGGATACCAGCTCCAGTCATTATACGAGTTGCATGTCAGACGGTAATCACCACATCCACCCTTGCAATACACCACCACACAATAATAACACCCATTGCAGGGATATCTCCAGCCGACATACGCATTTGAACCACTTGAAACATCAACACGATCTGCCTGACACCAGGTACAGGGTTGCTGATTTTCATAGACATACAGATCAAAATCAGCGCCGCAGTACATCTGACGGGACGATACTATCGCATCAGTACCCATACTCATCATCACGGGTTCATAGCCACCGTAACAGTTGCTGTTCAGACTCCATTCGATATAGGAACGTTCACCACCTATCCTGAAACAATACACCCGGTATTGTCCGGAACACAAGTGGCCATCGTACTGAATAGTACGATACGGACCATAATAAGAAGGATTGTAATATGACTGACTATAATAAGAAGAATCATAATACGGGGGGGTATAGTAATATGGACCCGTGTATTCAGGATAATAATACCGGGGCTCATACCCGGATGGTCTGTACCAGTTATGCCAGTAATTACTTCCATCAAACACTGATGTGGTCGAACAGTGACCATTGATACAGGTAATTTTTTCATAGGATGACGCTCCACAAACCGGTATAAAAATTCCTGCACATATGAAAAGACCGGTTATGAGAAGAGTAATCAACGTCTTTATGGGTATCATTTCTTGCACCTTCTTTAGGGTAAGTAGTGAATTTCAATGGAACCTATGCAATAATAAAGGTTCACGATGAAAAAATTGGCAGTTATACCATCCAGAAAAAATGCATTGTTCGGGTGTTTTCCGTAATAAAATAAGATATTTGGAAAGATCCATACCACGTTTAGACGAGTAAGCTCAGGACACAATTTACTTTCTTTTACTATTGTATAGTAAACGATTGTTCTGAGCCTTTCAGGATACCAATAGGAATTAGCGTGCATACCTATTAGTGCCAGTTTAGAGACAGTTATTGTGTGAAATCAATTTTTATTATTATGGGTGTACTCCTGTTCTTATCAGGGGTTTGTACTGCAGAAAACAAAACCGGCGATTACCTCTATAATGCCGGTCTTGAAGCATTCAGTGATCAGTATTATGAAAAAGCAGGAGATCTCTTCAATCAATCATCGATAGCATATAGTGTTGAAGGTGATTCTGTATCTTCCCAGGAAGCCCTGCAAAAAAAGAAACTGGCATCCTGGATGCTCCTTGAGATGACGTTAAATGAGACTGCCGCAAGGGAAGTGCTTATCGCAAATATCCCAAACCTCTCATCTGATGAACTGGACCGGTTTTTTATGCCCGGAGAATCCATCAGGATACTATCTGATGGAGAGGAGAGGTATTTCGTTGGAATTTATAAAAATGCTGTATATCACAATCTTACTTTCATCCAGGAGTTGTCCCGCCTGAAAAACCATTCTGCATTTTATGATGAGATATACCCGCTCATCACGAAAAACCCGGATCTTGAAGGCTGGTATGGAAATCCCCATACCTATATCGCAAATAGCACAGTACACCTTCCCCGCACTATTCTCCCGGATGAGGGGACCTTAAAGGTATGGCTCCCCCTCCCGATAGAGACAGATAGTCAGAAAAATATCACCATCCTCAATCTAAAACCGTCTGAGTATATAACATCGGGTCCGGTCACCACCGGAGATCTCGGGGAGATCTACTTTGAGATACCACTTGCAAAGATGACCTCCTCGTACATCAATATCACCGCTGACTACCAGTTCACTGCGTATGAACGTCGGTTTACAATCGAACCTGATTTAGTAGGACCATACGACAAAACCAGTGAACTATACACCAGGTACACTGCATCACAGCCAAATATCGAACTGACCCCGGAAGTGAGTGCACTTGCAGAAGAGATCGTAGGTGAAGAGCAAAATCCTTACCAACAGGCAAAGTTAATTTATGACTATATTATCACGACCTATCCGTACAGCAACGTTCCACATACCTATTTAGCTGCTTCACAGACACCTGAATCAACATTTCTATTTGAGAGTGGATTTGGAGATTGTGGCACACAGAGCATGTTCTTTGCAGCTCTCTGCAGGTCAGTCGGAATTCCGGCCCGGGCAGCCGGGGGATATCAGCTTGTTCCCGGTAGTACCGGGCCTCATTTCTGGGCCGAATTTTATCTGCCAGGATATGGATGGCTCCCGGTAGACGTGACCATTGCCGAGACTGGAGACTGGGCATTTAATAAAACAGATGAGGACCGGAATCGGTATAAAGAGTATTTCTTTGGAAATATGGATCCATTCCGATACACGATACAAAATGATGTGGATATTCCCTTTTCGCCCAATCCAGGTAAGGATGTTATCCTGCATATGGTCCATCAGACCCCTTTGGTTGTCTGTTATGAGAGTCAGGAAGATAACGAACTTCTTGGGATGGAGAACTGGAACATTACCTTCTCTGAAGTACCGTATCAGGACTAACCTGATTGGTCCTTTTTTGTTGGCAAAAAAGGCTCTGCCATACCTGTTTCCGGGTATTCAAACAGATATGTCACAGAACCACTCCCATTACGGGGCTTCATTCTCATTTACCTTAATCATGTGAAACCCTGTACTGTCAGTACGCGAGAGTTTGCTCTCTCCTTTGTATTCCGGGGGCAGGACAGGTAATTCTCCTGAAAAATATAAGTTCCCGGCATCCTTTAATATCATATTACGAGGAAATATGACCTACAATGATCTCAGGCTTGATATTTGTAATTGTCATCATCGCACTTTTCTTCATCATCGCCCTCGCGTGGCGATTTGGATCGCATCGGTACACTCTTCCCTGTCCGGTATGGATGAAATGGTTGCTTGATCCCCCATTTTTGGGGGGTATGAGCAGACGAACAAGAAAGACTATCCAACATCTCGATCTTACATCAGGAATGAATGTGCTGGATGCAGGCTGCGGACCGGGTCGACTCACGATACCTATCGCTACAATAGTTGGCCCTTCTGGAAACGTTACGGCAATAGATATTCAGGAAGGAATGCTACAGGAGGTACAGAAGAGAGCAAATAAGGAAAACCTTACCAATATCTCTTTTGTCCGGGTTGGAATTGGAGAAGGAACGCTAGAGAGCAACTACTACGACCGGGCCGTGCTAATAACCGTGTTGGGCGAGATCCCCGACCAGAAAGCAGCATTACAGGATATCTTTGAAGCGCTTAAGCCCGGGGGTATCCTGCTCGTTGAGGAGACCATCCGGGATCCCCATTTCCAAACCCGTAACACAGTCAACAGGTTGGCCGGAACGTGTGGATTTATTGAGAAGGATTTTTTCGGAAATCGATTTTCCTACATCCTTACCCTGAAAAAACCTTCAGATTCCTGACAATTTAAACAACAGTGGCTCTTTCAATTCTTCACGTGATAGGGGATAGTCATGTTAGATAATTATAGCTAAGGCAAAACTTCCTGGAAAGTCTGCCTCTGATAGTTAATGGCACAACTTTCTAAAAAGTTTGCCTTAATCTATGTAGTGCGATTGGTGTGCAAGCCTTGGAATAACCGCCGTTTTATTACGATTATTCCAATACGTTATGCATGGCACTATAATCCTTAAAGCACTATCAGCATACACTCCCTCTAAATACCCTTTGTTTCACTTTGATTGCTCCATGACGCTAATACCAGGCACTATAATCACCTGATTATTTTCAACCTCTTTTTCCGCCCTCTGTGTTCCTTTGCGCTCTCTGCGGTTGGAATTCTCAAATTGATATCGTATCATTATGTTCAGACATGACCGTACAAAACAAAGACAAACATCCAGAATCCACCCTGTGTCAGAGAGAATAAACAGATATCACACTGTGGAGAATGCCAGGAATTTTTCTGTTTACTCCGGGTGAATCCTGACCGCGGATACAGGAAAAATACGGAATTGATCTTTACGCTAAATATTAGAGGTATCACCAGGGAAGGCACGGAATTATGATTAGCACCCGGATTATGCAATACGCTTTCAGATACAGGGGTATTGAATTCTCACATCCCAAAAAAGGATACTTGCAATTGCAGGCTGAAAAAAAGAAATGTACAAAAGAAAGAAGAAATAGATATACTCATTTGACATACAATCAGATCTGTAGGTAATCGTATTCCTTTACCTATTCACGGAGTCACATAACAATGAACCTAAAAGGAAGTCAGACAGAGAAAAATCTGCTTGGAGCATTCGTTGGCGAATCCCAGGCACGGAATCGGTATAATTTCTTTGCCAGCGTTGCGAAAAAAGAGGGATATGAGCAGATATCTGCGATATTTCAGGAGACCGCAGACAACGAGAAGGAACATGCCAAAATGTTCTTTAAATTGTTAGAGGGAGGAGATGCTGAGATTACTGCCTCATTTCCGGCAGGTGTTATTGGTTCAACAGCAGAAAATCTGAAAGCCGCTGCAGATGGTGAACACCATGAATGGGGTACATTATACCCAACATTTGCTGAAACTGCAGAAAAAGAAGGATTCACAGAGATTGCCAAAACCTTTTTGCAGGTTGCAACCGTTGAAGCACATCATGAAGAACGATATCAGACATTACTCTCAAACATAAAAGACGGTATTGTCTTCTCACGGGATGCACCAGTGAAATGGAAATGCAGAAACTGTGGTCATATCCACGAAAGTGCCAACGCCCCTGATGAGTGCCCGGTTTGTGCTCACCCCATCAGTTATTTTGAATTATGGTGTAAAAATTATTAATTCTTTTTGTCAGAGGACTGGCATCATACAGATATAGCACTTTTTTTTCTGAAACAAGAGAGAAAACCAGTATATATCATACAACGAGAGCCATCGGTTTGATTATTCTGATATAACACATATCCATACAATGTGACAGGATTTCGGCTCAGATAGGGCTAACTGCTCACAGGGAAGCAATTATAATGCTTTTTATAACTTAAGGGAGACTCATTGTGAAGTTCATACAAAATCAGACAAAACAATCTCGTTTGTTCAGAGATAAGGATACCAATGTACTGGTACGCCCCTGATAAATCTGGCAGGAAACATAGACATGTACGCTAATCGTACTACATTGATTGAGGCTATCCTTCAAGAAAGTTGTGCGTTTACCTATATATGCCTGCAGAGTGAATAGCAGATACAAGTATGACTGCACACATCCTTGTCACCTATACAACACGAACTGAATCAACGGCAGAAATTGCAGCGGCTATTGGTAAGGAACTACAGGTAAAGGGATATCTTGTTGATATCGCCGACATGAAGGAAATTACCTCAATTGAAAAATATGATGCAATAGTCCTGGGAGCTCCCGTATATATGGGACATATCGAGAAGAAACTCCTCTCATTTATCACAAGAAACAGGGAGATGTTTGCAAAGATTCCATTTGCAGTATTTATTGTTGGAATTGCTCCGGTAAGTCCACAAGCTGGAGCAGTGGATACAGTTCTTGATCAACTGAGAAAAGCAGCTTCTCCCTTAAAGCCAGTTGCTTTGACCATGTTTGCCGGCAGACTTGAGCGAAAAACCCAGTCATTTCTGAAACGGACAATGATAGATATCATGAAGGTTCCAACAGGAGACTTCAGAAACTGGGATGATATTTCAGAGTGGGCACAGGGTCTACCAGTTCTTTTAGAGCTCTGAATACCAAAGCAAAATGAACAATCATAGCTATGAGAAAGTATCCAAAAACATGCATACCTGATTTCTCAGGTAAAATTACATCAGGAATAAACCGGAGAGTACACTCTCTCTATCACTTATGATATGGCTCTCCTCTGATTATCCGAAACGCCCGGTATAATTGTTCTAAAAGAAGAAAACGTGCAACCTGATGGGGAAATGTCATTGATGAGAACGAAAGAAGTTCATCAGCCTGTTTTTTTACCTCAGGGGAGAGACCATGTGAACCACCAATTACAAATACAATTGTGTGTGGACCATCAATCTCATATTTGCGTATACAGTTCGCAAAGCTTTCACTGGTATATGATCTTCCTGCAGGATCAAGAGCAATGACAAGAGAACCATTGGGAATTTCCCGCATAATTCGTCCTCCTTCACGTGAACAGATCTGTCTGATTGCAGAGTCCCCTGTATCTACTGCCCGCTCCTCAGCGATATCAGTCACCGTAAGATTCACATATGGCCGTATCCTGAGGATAAAGTCCTCTATACCCTCTTTGAGATACCGTTCCCGTATTTTACCAACAGCCAGAATATAAATCTGCATCTAAATCCTATCGCCACTCAATGGCAGACCTCCTTAAAACAGTCACCTTCTTTTTTAAGGCCCATTATGTGTGTATATACACAATATATTCCTCTCACTGGTATCACATAACAATACTAAGTATGACATATAACGTGCAGAAACACAACCAAAAAACCTCTCATATCTCTGAATCTCCCCAGATAGTACGCTCAATATACAATTTACAGAATGAAACGAAAAAAGAGTCCGCATGATCATTAATTCTCATCACGAAAATGGGATAAATATTGGTTTTCTCTTTGAAGAAGGTTAGGAATACTCAAAAAACTTCAACACCATCATCAATAGGTTCTGCCACATATTCGCCGGTAAATGCATCAATCTCTCTGACACGCTTTCCTTTGATCTGCCATACCGGAAGATACACCCCTTTTACATCCAGAGATATCGATTCGCGGGATGGTGAAAGTAGTTTCTCTTCATAGGTAATGGTCTCCCCTTTCACATTTTTTATACGTATATCCTCTGATAGAGCCTGGAGCAGATACTCAGTGATCCGCAAAACCGCATCTTCCTTCCTGATAGCAGGTGTAATGACAGTAGCATCAGATGGGATATCGCGCCTGACAATCGCGCCTGCATCGATATCGATAAACCGTCCGGTCATAGCACTGCAGGCACCCTCATCTGACCTGTCAAATACAACTGTACGCTCCTGAAAGACTTCTTTTCCCTTGCATCTGTATCGATAGAACCAGTAGGGAACAAACAGAAGGGTAATGCTGCTATTTTCATCCGCACGAGTACTTATATCTTCAAGTGATACCCGTATGGGAAGATGTGCTATTCTTCTTTCGTCATTCTGAATGCTGATATCTGCTTCATCTGTTCTATACCAGGTCTCCAATGACAGATTATCAGAGTGTATCGCTAATTTCCTTTTCAAAACTCCGGATAGGACTGCTTGTCCTGCATAGCGTGCAAAATCATCCGGATACCATACAATACAGCCAGGAGCTTCGATGCTACTTGAAAATGTTATCACCAGTTTAATGCAATTCGTCTCTGTTTCGTGTATCAGCACAGAATATTCCTGCTTAGAAAATAATTCTATCTCATCAGGATCATCAGAACAGAGGATTAAAATAATATCTGTTCCCAAAAATGCTGATAGGGAAAGGGGGGGATCTGCCTTGTTGACCGTGTACCCTGCCGCACGAAAGATATCTGATACCGCCTGTACCGCTCGTTCCCGAACCTTGAGATCCATTACTCTACTGTTACCCCACGACAAAGAACTATTTTTCTATTGCAGTAGGATATGATACCATGATAAGTACCCCATTAAAATTTGTAAATCACCGGATCGAAGAATATGCCATGCAGGTGACACTGGATCCAAAAGAAGGGACCGGCACAGTCGTATATAATCTGTCTCTCATTCATGAGAATGAATATAATACTGCTCTCAACGTTATCCGCGATACATGCAGGGCAGGAATTGCACCCAGTCACCTTCTTGGAATAAAAAACCCTGGCGAAATTATAAATGGATTTATCATTCCCCCACATATGATTGGCCTTATCACACTCTGTAGTACAACCCTTGACGGACTGCTCATCAGAAGGGGGATACCACATAATCCTATTGGGGGTGGAGTGGTAGAGATTGTAGACAATATTCCGAGAAGGTTTACGCATCTCATCAGATATGAATGTACAACCATCGATCCCCTTCAGGTACTTATCTCTGAGAAGACGACTTCTGTTACAAAGGTGATGGAAACCGGTTCAGGAAGTGCCCTGGCTAACATCAGGGAGTGCCATATGGAAGCTGAACCAGTTATTGAAGAGATACTGGATGATTTCTCTAATACTATCTTCTCGGGGATTCTCGATGTCGGACTTCCTAATACCCCATCCCTGGGTGTTACCGTAAGCCCCCAGTATATGGGCATTGTAACACTTGGAGGAACAAATCAGATGGCAGCAATCCGTGAAAGAGGGTGCGAGATTGATATCCGTGCCATGAAGGGAGTCATCGATATCAGGGAACTGGATTCTGTTGAGCGGTTATAAAAAATACTGATCTCATATATGGCCCTGCAACACCTCATTTATTCATGTAATAGAGCAGATCCACAAAAGATTAACAACCTGTTTTAGTTTTCAGAACATTTTGGATATAATCCAAATGTATCAGAAAGAATGATACTAGTCCTGTTGAACAGGAGTAAAGAGCAGACAGATTATGATCCCCATCCTCCATCACCATAAGAACTTTGTGTGAATCTACGAGTATCAATGCTCCACCTTCAGGTCCATGAGAGGGTATTCCACTCCAGATGGGCAATGTCATCAACCTGACAGATGCAGGAAAATTAAGACCTTCTGGAATTACCGGGGTAATTATCTCAACCATAACTAGGGGATCTATCACAGGGAGCAATTCAAAAACAAACCTGGTTAAAAAAGATTCTTTTGAGAGAATAGATACAGAAATAGAAGCTTTTCGAAACATCGCTTCAAGATGTGTTCTGACCTGTTCAGCATTATTCAGATGCCAGATACATCCCTGTTTTTCCCCAAGGATCTCAGATCTTCTGGCATAGATAGTTGATAACGCTTTTTTGGCATACTCAGCCCCGTTATTGATCTCCTGCAGTAGTGATGCAATGGCTTCATCAGGATGTACTGTCTTAAAACGTTTCGGAGTCGAGTGAGAGGTAAAAACAAGGTTTTTCTCTTCAAGTTTTGTCAGAACCGGATATACTGAAGCGCGGGGAACACCAGATATCTCATGGATCTCTGTAGCGGTTGCACCATCCAGAGAGAGAAGAGCAATATACACCTCTCCCTCATATTTGGTAAGCCCCAGTAATTTGAGAGATTCAATTATCTTTTGCCTGTCATCAGCATTATCCATCTACCTATATGTATATATGATACAATATTTAATGTTGTTATGACAATGACAACACCATTACATGCACGAAACATTACAAAAATACTCACCTTCCTGATACTTCTTTCTCTCCTTTCTGTACCGTCACTTGCAGGCACTAAATATATGTCAGGAGGACCCGAGATACAGGCTTCTATCGATGGGACAAACGAGTTTGCACCAGGTGATGAACTCTCTATCCCGGTAACCATTGAGAACACCGGCCTGATAGACTTTAAAATGGTTCAGAGCGAGTATCTCACGCCGGATGATCTTCCAAACACTGCTAAATTTGTAATCGTAACAATGAATGCCGGTGATACACCCATCATCATCAAGTCAGATCCCCAGAAGATCGGTGATGTTAAAGGTGGGACCAGCACAATTGCAGAGATATTGGTTAAAATCCCATCAGATGCACCGGCAGGAAACTTTAACCTCCCGGTAACCATAGCCTATGAGTATCTGAACCAGGCTGAACAAAAAGGCCTTGACTCGCTTCAATATACCTACAAAAAGACATCTAAGGAAGTTATGCTTCCCATCACTATCAGACCTGCCATCTTTCTTGATATTGAAAATATAACAACACAGGATCTCAATGTCGGAACAGAAGGATACATACACCTGAAAATAAAGAATGAAGGTCATGATTCAGGTACCAATACCATCATAAAAATAGTACAAAATGGAAACAGCCCGGTTATTCCTACTGACGGAAGTATCTATATTGGCAGTTTCCCTGCAAAAACCAGCAAAGAACTAACATTTAAAGCCTCAGTTTCCCGTGATGCTGAACCTCAGATATACCCGCTTGATATCTATGCAGTCTATGATGACTTTCAGGGAGATACGGTCACCTCATCGATAAAAACTTTTGGTATTCCGGTTGGAGGAAAAATAGACTTTAATGTCATTAGTAAACCAGGAAAAGGGTATCCAGGGCAGAAGACAACGATTGAAGTGGAGTATAAAAACACCGGGGATGCACCTGCATACCAGGCACAGGCACGTATCAGTGCTGTTGATCCCTTCACCAGTAATGATGACAGCGCATTTCTCGGTGATCTTGCACCAGGGCAGAGTGCTATTGCACGATATGAAGTATCACTGGCTGATGACGCAACAATAAAGCAGTATGCTATCGATTCAGAGGTACGATACCGGGATGCACTCAATAACAACCAGATATCAGATACCGTAAAGGTCCCGGTAGATATCATATCACGACAGGATGAGAGCGGTATCATAATCCCTCTGCTGATACTCGGTATCATCATCATCGGTTGTGGTGGATACTACGTCTATAAAAAGAAGAAACAATAAGTATTCTATATGAGCACCTGGCAGAACCTTATCAAAGAACGGCAACCGGATCTCAGGACCATTGAAGAGATACGGCAGGTCCTTGCCTTTCCTGACTGTCAGTATTCTTCTCCGCTATACGAGATGTACAGGGATCTGGCCCCGGATGAGTTGAGTCATCAGTGGCTACAAGATAACTATCTCAGATATGATATCACAAAAATACCAGCAGCTTCAATCTGTGGAGAATATGTAAAGACGAAAGGGCATTACCATCCAGCTGCACCGGATGGCAGTGCATACCCTGAAATATACGAAGTCCTTATGGGAACTGCTCAGTATCTAATCCAGAAGGAAAACCTCTCATCAGTCATTCTCATACAGGCAAAAAAAGGCGACACCGTCATCATTCCTCCTGAATATGGACATGTAACCATCAATCCAGAAAGAGGGGACCTTGTTATGGCAAACGTTGTTTCAGACAGATTTTCGAGCTCCTACTCAATGTATGAAACAATGAAAGGTGCTGCATACTATCTCTATGATGACGGGACCATTCAGAAAAATCCGTCATACCCTGATATTCCACCTTTACTGATACTGGATGCTGATGATATGAACGTTTCAGATACCCTTCCAGATGGTCCCCTGCTGGATTATATCGGAGATGAAAAACGCTTTTCATTCCTGAATCATCCTAAAAATTATCCTGAACTCCTTACACTTTTTACATAAAAGAAGGAGAAGGATTCCTTTTATGAGCGCCTGCCTGAATTTTAGCAAGAACCAGTCTCTCAGTATCTGATTGTGCCACAAAATTATTCTCTTTGAGTCTCCTGATTGCTATATCTATTTCAGGATATGTTAGCCCTAGTTCCTTCTCATCAGTCTGACCTTCATACAGACCGGCAGAAGGAGTGCGCATACGTATCTGTTCGGGTATACAAAGAATTGCTGCAAGTTTGTAGACTTCATCCTTTAAAAGGTGAATAATCGGCTGGATATCTGCAGCATTGTCCCCATATTTCGTACAATATGAAAGGAGATACTCAGTCTGGTTTGAGGTTCCACAAACCAGCAGATTGTCACGATTTGCACAATAATATAACAATGCCATTCGTGTTCGTGCCATCAGATTACCAAGGAGGTAAGGTGTCTCAACAAAATCTGGAATATGGCGATAGGTATCTATTATGGGATCAATCAAAATCTCCTGCCAGCCCATTCCAAGATTGATGCAGAGATCTTTGACATCAGATTTATCCTCTGATGGTGTTACCCTGCTTGGCATAAAAATACCAGACACCTTATCAGATCCCACTGCCCGACAACAGAGTGTTGCACAAAGAGCAGAATCAACCCCTCCGGACAGGCCAATTACATATCCCTTTGCACCGGCATCCTCCATTTGTTTCCTGATAAGTTTCTCTATCTCCTGATTGTGAAATTTTTCTTCTTCTGTCATAGACATACTCATATTAGATAATTTTTAGGAATCGTTTCAGTTGTTTCTTTCTCCCCATGACAAAGACCACATCGCCCTTCTCAATTTGAGTCATGGCATCAGGACAAGGTATAGCCTGGATCTTTTTATCTATCCCGATGATAATTACTCCTGTCTTTTTCTCTATTGTACTGACAGTAACCTGATGTACATGATGTGAACGTCTCACAAGTACCTTGCGATCATCAGGAAGATCTAACAGGATCTGGATCTCCTCTGCAAAAATAAGGTTTGTAATCATCTGGCCACCAAAAGATGGTAAATACGAGACAAAATCAGCTCCTGCATTAAAGAGTTTCCTGACAGAAGACGGATTATTTGCTCTTGCAAGGATATGCAAAGACGGATTGAGATCCCGTGAGATAAGGGTAGCAAAGATGTTACGTGAATCATCATTCAGAGCTGCAATAAAGACATCATTCTCCCAGGGATTCGCTTCCTCAATGATAGCGAGATCCTGTGTATCACCAACAATATCAGGATGTTTATCAGGATCTTTATCAATGATGCAGGTTGAAATCCCAAATTCAATTAATTCACGACAGGCAGCAAGCCCGACATCTCCATATCCTCCGACAATTGCCCGTTCTTCTAAAACAGTCTCAACCATAAAGAGATCCGAGATAAGATTGTGAACACGTTCCTGTGGGCCAATTACAAAAAGAATCATCGAAGATTTAATTATTTCATGGTGATAGGGGGGATATCGTGCCTCTCCTTTCTCTAATATGACCACAATTTTAAATCCATATCTTTCAGGGATTGCAAGAGCAGATATCTCCTTTCCAATCGAACGGGATCCGGGCATGACAACAACCGGTATGAATCTGAGGGTAATGGTACCTGGTGAAAATGCTCTGATAAACGTATCAATGAGCATGCACTTCTCAATCGCCTCCGGATGAAATGTCTGGGCTGCATGAAGACCCAGCCTGGATCCGGTAGCCATTTTAGGAGATATAACATGATCAGCTCCTGCAGCAGTCAGATATCGTTCAAAAGCGATGTCATCGACAACTGAGATAATTTTACCAGAACACCGGTATCGTATTCCAAGAATAATATCTGCAGATGTCCTCTCATCTCTTCCAATAACCACATATGCAGCAGAATCAATACAGATTGCATTCCATACATCATCATCTTCATGATTTCCCCAGACAATAAACGCAGAATGCCTGATTTCCTGCGATAATCTTTTAGCTACCTCTTCATCTTCTTCAAGAATTACGACTTCCCTGCTAAGGAGATCCAGATTATCAATAAGAACGCTCATGAGTGGGTTAAACCCAATGATAACGACATGATTAGCAAGAACATGAGGAGCTTTCTGAGGTGGCCGGTGATACAGAACAGACTCAAGATAGGGGCCGATGAGGAGCGGGATCACCATGAAAATCATGATAATTCCAGATATCATCATTACTGCCGAGAGTAATACCATCTCATTGCTGGTAAACGGGAGTAACTCTCCATACCCGGTTGTGGAGATAGTCTCAACGACAAAGAGAAGTGCGTGATCCCATCCAATAGGACGCCCCTCTACTATTGGATACAGATGATGAAAGATAACAGTATATGCAATTATCATGCCGGCAAATGCAAGTCCGTAATAAAGCAGGTGAAAGAGACGTGAGTTAGAGATAACCCGACGAATCCTGTCACGTTCTTTTATCATGTTTTACCTCATCACAGATTGCACAAACCCTACATACAGATCCACCCGGTTCACCACAGCGCTTGCATCGTGATAACGTTTCACACTGTAGAATATGTCCCTTCTTTAATTCTTCCCCGATTTTAATAAGGGAATAACGTGCAGAAGGATGGTTCCAGGCATAGGTATTCAGTAGTGTCCGGACATCTTTTCTGAGCGCATTATGTGCATATGGACATCCCTTAGTATCTGAAAACCCTAATGTCAGGACTGCATATAACGCAACTTCACGTTCAGGAATTTCTCTGAACGGACGAATACGAGGAACCATTCCTTCCTGCTCAGAAGGGGTCATACAGAGGCGGTTTACATCCCCTCTCAACACATTCATAAGCACCGACTGGGCATCATCATCAAGATTGAACCCAAATGCCAGTCGGTCCACTCCCATCTCCCGTGCTACCCTGTTTAAGAGATGTCTTCGAAGCACCCCGCAGTATGAACAGGAAAGCCTATCTCCCTTCTCAGCAACAATCTGATCCAGGGTAAGATCAAACTCATCAGCAAATGATACAACAACACAGGAAACCCCAATCTTTTCAGCCATAAAAACAGCATCTGATGGGTTGCGATACCCTGATATTCCTTCATCAACCGTAATAGCAACGAGGGTAATGTCCCTGCGATCCCTGACCAGGTTCTGAAGAAAGTACAGGACTGCACTACTGTCTTTTCCACCTGAAAGAGCAACAGCAATTTTTTCCCCTGATACCAGCCACTGGTTCTGGCGCATTGTTCGTTTTGCTTTTGCCTCAAAATCTGCAAGAAAGTGATATTCACAGAGATGAAGGCCTGAGTATCGTTGATAGATGATAGCAGGACGCAGGCACTTGGTACATTGTATACTCATTTCCGTAGTTTAACCTTTATTACCTGCCTACATAAATTCTACAGTATGGAACTTTGTGCAGACCACATCAGAAAATTACACCGGTATGATATTCGTATCTTAAAATCACTTGAGTATCTGATGGAGCGGTATGCACTCGTGCCGCTCGAAGAGATTGCATCAAATACCCGCCTCTCTCAGCAGGAAGTTGATTTTCGGATTCGAACACTGGTAGAGCTCGGGATGGTACGATACAAGGCAATTCCTTATCCTGGCTATGCTCTTCTCTTCAATGGATATGACTCTCTTGCTCTGTATGCACTAACCAAAAAGAATATCATTAGTTCTCTTGGTACAATCATCGGGGAAGGAAAAGAATCAAAAGTATACGAAGGAATGGGTCTTGGAACCCTTGTACTGAAACTTCATCGAATAGGACAGCGATCATTTCATACCATCAGGAAAAACAGGGATCTCATCCCCGATAAAGGACACTGTCCCTGGATATTTGCTTCCCGGTATTCAGCAGAACGTGAGTATGCTGCTCTCACTCATCTCCATCAGGTTATTTCAGTTCCGGTGCCTATTGCAATCAACCGAAACTGCATTGCCATGTCAGAAATACCAGGCGCCACACTAAACCGGTGCACTCTCACAGAACCAGAAGAGACGCTTGCGACAATTCTTAACCAGACCAGAATTGCCTTTCAAAATGGATATATCCATGGAGATCTCAGCGAATACAACATCATGTTTACCGGTAGTAAAGTGGTCATTATCGACTGGCCACAATGGGTTGAACCATCTCATGAGAATGCCAGTGAGATACTTGTGCATGATATCCAGACCGTACTTGCACATTTTACCCGCAAATATGCATGTAATATCACATGTTCTGAAGCAATGGAGGTTGTGACCCAGTGAAGGTATGGGGTATTGATATCATCACCGGCTCAGTCAGATCACGGACCCGGGCACCCAGATATGCACTGATAAGGATAGAAGATGGAATCGTACAACAGGAAGACACCGTATCGATAAACCGCCTTCTTCGTCTAATAGCCACTGAGAAACCTGATATTCTGGCTGTAGACAGTCTTCAGGAGATAGCGGGTACATCTCAGGACATTTATCCCTTTATTGAAGCACTTCCTCCTGAAACACGGCTTGTGGTGGTTACGGGAGGAGAGAAAAAAACGGGTCTTATAGAAGTTGCACGACAGTACAACATCACTTTTAACCGGCTGGACCCGTTTGCAGAAGCACAGGTCATTGCACAAGTTGCTCTTCAGGGAAGTGGAGTTGAGGTCATCGCCTTTGAGAAGGAGACAGAGATACTGATTACGAGAAACCGATCCCCGGGGAAGGGAGGATGGAGCCAGAACAGGTATGCAAGAAAGATACACGGACATGTAATGGTGAAATCACGGGAGATTGAGGAACTCTTAAAAAAGTCTGGAATTCCCTTTAAAAAAATAGAGAAAAAAGCCTTTGGAGGAGTTTCCCGTGTTGTCTTAAAGGTCTCTGCTTCCCGCAAAGACATTCCTGTCCATAATCATCGGGGAGGTGACGTTCAGGTTCGGATTAGTGGAAAACGACTTGACAGGATTCAGTATAAGGAACAGTCGGTACGACCTCGGTACCTTATCGCTGGTATTGACCCGGGAACCACCATAGGAATCGCCGCTCTTGATCTTGAGGGGAATCTCGTTGTGAGCACAAGTTCACGCCAGATGACCATGTCAGATGTCATCAGTACCCTGTACGAACATGGAAAGCCTATTATCATTGCTTCAGATGTTACCCCGATGCCCTATACCGTAGACAAGATCAGATGTGCATTTTCAGCAATGGCATTTACACCAAAACAGGAGATACGTGTTGAAAACAAGTATGAGATGGCGAGTAAGTATAATTATGCCAATGATCATGAACGGGATGCGATTAGTGCCGCAACAGAGGCATGGAGACACTGGCAACATAAATGGACACCAATACTAAAACGGGTTCCTGCCGGGTATAATCTCAACGATATCCGTGTTGGTCTTGTACGAGGGCAGTCTCTTGAACAGATTATTGCGACAATCAGCAAAAAACCGAAAAAAGAAGAGAGACGTGACCCTGAATACTCATTAGACAGCACAGATGAACGTGTGAGAATACTGGAGGGAACAATAAAACAGCTACGTACGCATCTGACTGATAATGAGGTTTTGATACAGGAACTAACTGATGAAAATAAGCGCTTACATGAGCATATACGTCATCAGAAAACGCAGGAATACCAGGAATATAAACAGGATGCTGAGATAAAAAAACGTGAGATAATAATTCAGAACCTGAAGAGAAGACTTAAAAAAGAGGAGCGGAATAATAAAAAACTTCATAACAGACTTAAAAAAGTCAGGGAATTTCAGGGGCAAAAACCACCGGAAGGCACCTGTCAGGTAAAGGTAATCCCCTCACTCTCACGGGATGACCTGCGCTCATACACAGAGCAATTTGGTATAGCGAGTGGCGATATCCTCTATATCAGATCATCAGGAACCTGGGGGAGAGGAATTGTGCAGGAGCTGGATTTTTATGACCTGTACTGCCTTATCATCGGAGATAAAGAGATTGATGATCTGGATGAGACTCTTTTGGATCTCTTCTTTGAACATGACATTGCATTAGTCTCACTTCGTCTGGTGCCAGGATATACAGGAAATGAGACAGGATTTGTAAACCAGGCATTACTCAAAGAAGCACTGGCAGAATGGGATAGAAGAAAAGAAGCATATGAAAAGAAAAAACATACCGATATGCTAGATTCCCTCTTTACTGAGTACCAGGCAGAACGGGAACGGGAGATCCGTCGATATGGATGACAGAGAGCTCTTAATAGAGATAAAACGACAGCTCGGTGAGAAAAACTGTCTTGATGACTGCGCAATTCTGCCTTACTCTCCCTATCCCCTGGTAATATCAACAGATATGCTCCATGAATTAACAGATTTTCCCGGGGGGATGACTGATTACCAGATTGGATGGATGGCAATGGCAGTCACCATCAGCGATATCGCAGCTATGGGAGCAGAACCACGCTATCTGACAATGGCTGTCGGCCTTGATAACAAAGAACGACTTGCAGGAATTGTTCAGGGTGCGAATGCATGTGTACAAACCTTTCAGGCAACATATGTCGGAGGTGATATCGATTCCCATACCGAACTGACAATTGTTACAACAGGAATTGGCTATGCAGTACATCCTCCGGTTACCCGTGGGGGATGTCATCCCGGTGATCTCATAGGCGTTACCGGCATTCTTGGCAGAGCACAGGCAGGACTTGCAGGATTCACTCAGTACTGGAATAACCTGATTATGCCGGAACCACGGGTCAGGGAAGGAATCTCTCTTGCGAGGCTTGGTGCAACTGCGATGATGGATATAAGCGATGGTCTTATTCTCTCACTCTATGATATCCTTGATGCATCAGGATATGGATCTGCAATATTATCGGATAGACTCCCGGTTGTTAATGATATTCCACACGATGAAAGAGAACAATATGCTCTGTATGGGGGAGGTGACTTTGAACTCCTCTTTACCATTCCACAGAGCCACCCCCGTCTGGATGGGGTATCATATACAATCATCGGGGAAGTAATCAATGAACCACTGATCCTTGTTGACCAGATGGTTACCAAAAAAAAGGGATATCTTCACATGTGGAAATGAAAAGGAATGATTGTAGCTTTTCACCTAAATATTGACGGGGCATTAGAATCGTCATTTAAGAACGCTTTCAACTCGTCAATATCCCATTCCTTACTCACCTTCACCCGGTCAATGATATGTGGCCACAGGCGACACCAGATTCGCCATCTCTCATTTGCTGCCTCTTCAGCATCTGCTCCTTTCACCTGAGAATAATTCCCATAGGCCTGATAAAGATTTCCCTGTTTTAACTGGGCTTCAGCAAGATAGAACCGAACTGCCGAATTTTGTGGATCCAGTGTAAGTGCCGCTTCATAGTCTTTCACCGCCTTATCAAGGTCATCAATTTTGTAATAGGACTGACCCCGTTTCAGGAGCGAGATGATACGTGCTGGATCCTGTGAAAGAGCAGTCGTCAGCGCATCTATCGCGTTATAATAATTGCCATTGATATAATATGTTCTTCCCAGGTTTTCCCAGGCTATTGTCAGGTTTGGATCAAGAGTTACCGCACGCTCATAGGAAACCTGTGAATCCTCCCATCGTTCATACGCATCAGCTGCAAATCCCTTGTTCATCCAGGCATACATTGCATCTGGATGCTCAATCAGAAACATATCATAGACATGAACAGCCTCTTCTGCACGACCAAGTTTATGCATGGTTGCAACTTTATTTTCCCAGGCCTTCCGGTCCAGGGGCTGTAATGCAAGTGCTTTATCAAGGGCATCAAATGATGCATCATAATTACCAAGATAAAATTCTGCAGTACCAAGAATAAACCACGCCTGCTCATTTTTTGGATTGACATCAGTAGCATGCCTGGCAAGACCTGCAGCTGCTGATGCATATGAAGGCCCATAATTCTGCATCAGTACATCAGCAGAGTAATAATTAGCCATTTCATTTTCGGGATCAATCGAGAGTGCTGTATCAAATGCGTTAAGTGCAGGAACAATTTCTCCATTCTTCATGAAGAGAAAGCCGAGATTGGTATAGGCCACACCATTTTGTGGATCAAGATGGATAGCTTTCTCATACGCTATTGATGCATCATTATCCATTCCCTTACCGGCATATGCATAGCCAATATTACTCCATATCTGTGAGTTTTTCGGATCAAGAGAGGTTGCCTGTTCTGAAAGATTCAGTGATGCATCATACTCTTTGAGGGCATTGAGGGCAAACCCGTACCCTTCCAGCATCTGCATATTATCTGGTTCTTTCAGATAGACCTTTTTATAATTCTCAACAGCAAGATCAAACCGCCCAATTTCCGACAGCACATGGGACAAATTAACAATTGTCTCTGTATCATTTGGCAGGAGCTCTGACACTTTCATATATGCGGCGGCAGCTTCAGGATATAGCCCGAGAGATGCAAGCACTTCTGCAACATCCTTCCAGATGTCAGGACTATCTTCATGTAAAGAGAGCGCTTTGTCATATGCTATTAGTGCCCGATCTTTCTCACCTTTTTGTACAAGAATATCCCCCTGTACATTATAAAATTCAGGATTATCGGGATCGCGATCGATCACCTGATCTATAAGCATAGAAGCATGCTCCAGGTCTCCTTTTCTCTGTAACAGTTCTGCTTTCTCTAAAAGACCGGATATCTGTGATGGATCAAGAGTAAGACTTGTGTCATATGCAGTAAGAGCTCCTGAATCATTGCCAAGCTGTGCACTGATATTACCCATCTCTATCCATGCAACAGCATTTGTCGGATCTATCTTCAGAGCCTGTGTAACAGCCTCCAGAGCTTCTTCATTCTTCCCTGCTGCCTTTAATGCACGTGCCATTTCCTGCCAGATTGCAGGATCATCAGGACGAAGAGAAAGCGCAGAATCAAATACAGCTATCGCTTCATCGGGTGCACCGGTCTGCAACAACTGCAACCCCTGGGAAATAAGTTCCTCGGGTGTGTTCTTCTGCACTGCTTGTTTATCATCGATACAGCCGGCAAGAGCCAGAAAAAGGACAATCAAAATGGGAGCTATTCGTGATAAACCCATTATTATCATGGTACCTGTATTTCTATATCAACATGTACGATGCTTTTAGTTCCAGGTTCCCTGGTACAAAAAAAAAAGGATTACAATCAGAACTGAGTATTATAGGGTACACGCTTGAACATACGGTATATTCCTGTAACAGCAAGGGTATCAGTAAAACCGGACTGAGTACTATTTGTGATGGTAATTGTGCTTGCATCCAGGTATGCACTTCCAACAACTCCAAGCTGTCCTGATGGCATGGTCACTCCTTTCTGCCTGACTGGAAACCAGAAGGGATCTACTTCTTCAGCCTGACTATACGATGCTGCTGCTTCTGATCCTGGCTCTAATACCGTAATATAATCAAGTTCACGTGCGGTGCTTGAGAATGAGATGTCAGTCAGCTGTCCACTGCCGGTTGCATTATACAGCGCATATGATGTCTCATAAAAAATACCATCAGATATTGTCAGGGCAACATCATAAGTCCCTGCATCCTCATAAACATGGACCGGATTTTTTAATGAGGAGTATGAACCATCTCCAAAGTCCCAGTTGTAATAGGAAGGAAAACCGAATGAGGCATCATAAAATCCTACCTCAAAAGGAGCTATTCCGGTCACCCTGTCTGCAGTAAAGGCAGCATTCATCGTGGAATAGGTCTCAGTCTCATAACTGACATGACAGGGATAAGAAAAAGCCTGCCCAAACTGAATCGGTTTTACCGTGAAATCCGCAGCAGTGGCACCCTGGCAGATACATGCCAAAAAGAGACATCCAGCAATTATCAATGGTGTTGTAATAGGCCTCATATTTCCTCTATATAGCCTTCCAATTACAGAACTACTCCTGATGTATACTTGAAATTTTTAGTATACCGGATGATTTGTCCGCCGGCAGAGGTCTCATCACGATAACTATGTTGTGCAGCAGGTTTATCCCAGTAATCTGCTAAAGGATCCAAAAGACGAGAGGGATCGTAATAGGCACTGTCATCTCCAAGTAACCCGTTTGCTTCCATAATTGTTGCTGTAAATGCAGTCCTGATAGTTCCCAGTGCTGCTGTAGCATTGCCTGCGGGTCGTACATCAACCCAATATTCTAATGCCGCTGGAACAGTACCAGAAGCTGCAGTATCTCTAAGCCGAAGACCTGAGCTAAAGGCAAGACTTGTCATGCTGCTCATATCTGTACTGCTCTTCACGTCATTTGCGAATGCCGGAATAACCGGTTCATCGATGATGTCAGCAGAGACCTGCCATATGCCGATGAAGAGTACCACTGCGAAAATAATTACTACAGTCCTTATATCCATACTATTCACCTGTCTAACACTATTCATACATGATATATCAAAAAGCTGGATGGATGTTATCAGATATCTATACCTGATTTTACACTGTATGACTTACTGAAGCTAAAGACCTTTCCTGCTGCGTTTGTAGCTTCTCTATAGGTGGTTGTCCGTGCTTCATCATCCCAGTAGTTGGTATTCCAGTCTGAATGAGCTGGATCATAGTAGGTATCAGGATCGTTATCACCAATCGCTGCCGGTCCTTCTAACCAGGAAGCAGCCGTGTCAACTGATATCCCTGCTTCTGCATACCCGAGCCCGGTTGATGCATCAGGTTGTACAATGACATCGTAATTCAGTTCTGCCGGGGCATCGGAACTGTTTGTGGCTGCCCCGCGAATTGAACCCCTTGTCGTTGAAGCCATGGTTGTAACTCCGTACAGATCTGATGAAGCACCATATGAACTGGTAAACGCAGGGAAATAGTCTCCCATGATCTCATTAATCAGGGGAGATGCAACAATATCGACGGCACTGCTGAAATTTCCTGACACCTCAAGAGATAATGACTCACTTGAACGTAAGGTACTTCCTGCGCCGTCACTGGCATAGTTCTGAACTGTTGCAGTATCCACATTATATCCCCGTTTATTGACATTTCCATCATTAAACGTCTGCACCTTTGACTGTGAGAGATATCCACCATTTGATATTGTCTCCTGTTTATAGTTCCAGTGGGTATCAATCTCTCCTTCAGTCAAAAAACCACCACCATTAAAGAACCGGTTTGTACTTGAGACATCGCGTTCGGTCTTTTCAATGATAGTTCCGATGACCTCAATATTTGAATGAGATGGCATCGGTTGCGAGGGAGTATATGGAGTTTCAGGAAGAATATCGGCAAGAGCTCCAAAACAGCATACAAGAACTAATGCAAGCACTATTGTGAGTATTATCTGATATTTCATGGATTTCATCCCGACTGCATATAATAGATTATAATTATATGACAGAACCGGGTATGAATCTATGGGTCAAAAAGAGACGACGCCCAGATCGGAATTCGAATCCGAGTCGTCGGCGTGACAGGCCGACATGATAGGCCACTACACTATCTGGGCATTGATGCAGATGTCCCGCCTCCCGGAATCGAACCGGGGACATCGCGGTAGCCGCGCAGTTACCTCAGCGGCAAACCATACTACAGCCGCGCACTCTACCAGTCTGAGTTAAGGCGGGTTATTGCCTCATTAGGTTGGTGTTTCTTGTTGTTATATCTTTCCCAGTCAATACAAAATACCTTTTTTACTACTCACACACCCGGATGAATCAGCAACGAGTCAGGCCATAAACAATGAACATCTATATACCTCAATCCCCATATTTGTGATAAGTTCTATGCTAAATATTACAACGTTTCTGGATATCCGTGCGCAGGAACCTGATAAAATATCTCTCATTTATCCATCAGGTAATGCACAATACAGTTTTTCCCAGCTCTTAAAATCGGTCTGCAAAATCGGAAACGGACTGGTGCATCTTGGAGTTATGCCTGGTGACCGTGTGGTTATCTTCCTTGATAGTTCACCGGAGTACCTCATCAGTTATTTTGCCATCTGGCGCATCGGAGCAGTTGTTGTGCCCACAAATATTGTGTATCAGGAAGAAGAACTCCTCTTTGCACTAAAAGATGCAGAAGCTACCACCCTCATTTGTGATGCGTCATGTGAAACCATCATAAAAGATATCAAAGAAAAACTGCCTTTACTCTCTGTTATCATCTCGGTTGGCGGGGTTGTACAAAAAGCCACAGCTACCTGGGATGACCTGCTCACAGAGGATGACTGGTTATTACCATATCCCTGCAATCTTAATTCCCTCTGTCAGATTCAATATACCTCAGGGACAACCGGCCAGCCGAAAGGAGCTATGCTAACTCATGGCGGATGGATGGCAGCACTTGAAGCTGAACGTGAAGCACTTGACATTGTCTCCGATGATATTTATCTGGGTATTTACCCGATGGGACATGTCGGACTCTCCTGGGCTGTTGCAGCTCTTCGGGCAGGAGCTACTTATGTCATTATGGAACGATTTGAACTCGACCGGTATATCAGACTCATTTCAGATTATTCTGTCACGCAACTTGCCAGTATGCCGCCTGTTATTCATGCTCTTGTAGATACAAAACCCGGCACAGAAAAGGTTTTTGGAACAGTACGAAGGATAATATCCGGGGGTGGACCAATGCATTCCCCAACATGGCGCAGGTTCCAGGAACGATTTAAAATACCAATAATAAACGCATATGGCTTGTCAGAGACAGTTGTTCTTGGTTGCGGAACAGTAATACGACCTGAGCACTACCAGACAGCCGATGATTTCAACAGTGTTGGCACCCCGATAGGTTATGCAGAGGTACAAGTGGTTGATGAAGGGGATCCATCTATTGTATTACCACCAATGGAACCGGGTGAGATTGCTCTCCGCGGTCCGGGAGTGGCACTCGGATACTGGAACCGTCCAACAGATACCAGTTCAGTTTTTCTCTCTGATGGATGGTTTCTGACTGGTGACATTGGATATATCAATACACACGGTATGCTTGTCATAACAGACCGGAAAAAAGATATGATAATCATGTCAGGATGGAAGATCTATCCGACTGAAGTCGAAAATGTTCTGATTCAGCACCCAAAAGTTGCTGAAATTGCGATATTCGGGTGTCCGGATGATAAAAAAGGAGAGATACCATCAGCCGCAGTCGTTCCTGTACCAAGAGAGTCACTAACCCATGAAGAGCTTGTTGCATATGCCAAAGACCGGCTCGCCAGTTATAAAATCCCGAGAAATACCTATATCGTAGATGAACTCCCCCGGATGAACGGCTGGAAACTTATGAGACGAAAACTGCGTGATACATTCTGCCCCTGAAAGATGAATTATTGTATTATCCATCCAGGTTCACTCAAAAACTCCGGTTCATCCTCAAAATACACATAGAACAACTTCATTCTATCTAAAATGCAAAAAAAGAAGCCGGGAACGGGGGGTCACTATAATGATCCGTACTCCCACCGCTCAAATGTCTCAGTGAGCACTGGAATGCACTCACGCAGGCATGCGTGACCAATTTCTGATACCAGTCCTTCTTTCAACTTAAGGATGGTTTCATCTGCCACAACCTTACCGGAAAAGATACACGGTCCTTGTTTTCGCTGAATGGCCTGAAATGAAAGACCAAATAGTACTATAGACTGTAAAGAATTCATCTGTGAGATATGACAGGATATCGTTGCGATCGTAGGGAGATGGGGATTTATCTGCGCATTACATATTTCTGCACATCTGTCAATCGCCTTACGAAGGGGAAGATCGGGAGTTTTGACTGGAATTTCTGCATCATATCCACATGATACAGCTTTTTTTCCGAAATTGTCAACAACTGACAGTGATACAAGTATCCTCATCACCTCAATAGTCTCTACTGTATCTTCTCCGGTTTGTTGATATGACATCTTCAATAATGGGATTCTTTCAGATATGAGATGAACCCCGCTTATCAGACAGGATATCATCTGAATACGATCTTTAATCACTCAGCTATGCTGCAACTGCCGTGTGCATCCATCATAATACCTCCCATTGAACCGATAAAAGAATATTCAACGCACAAATAGAGATACATTTAAGGATATAATCAGGAATGATGATCATAGCTGAAAAGGACTATCATTTTAATCAAAGGGTTATTATAGTATCACTTCCCATCTTGCCATATGTATCACACCATTCTGGTTGCGGTTGATGGCTCTGAAGCGGGTTATCATGCACTGAAAGAAGCAGTCAAACTATCAAAACTGGCAGGTGCCTCAGTTGAGGTAATATTTGTATTTCATCCCCAGATACACTCACAAATGATAGACAAACATGTTACCGTGAAAGATGAATCTGGAAAAGAACACACAATTACCCTTGCAGAACAGGAAGAAAATGGGATCAGAAGGAGAGTACTCCAGATTGGAGAAGATGCTAATATCGCCATCTCTTACAACCATACTATAGGCACGGTAACAGAGGAGATCATTCTCGCTGCAAAGACACGTAATGCAGATCTTATTGTAATCGGTTCAACAGGTAAAAGTATGGCAGGACGAATCCTCCTTGGAAGTATTAGTGCTGCAGTTGTCGAGAGAAGCCCTTTACCGGTTCTGGTAACACGTGAGAAATGAACACGTCAGGATGCAGATTTTTTTTTACCGTTCTTCTGCCTGGATGGTGAAAGGGAATACTTAGGGCATTCTCTTTTACATCCTCTCTTTCCCTGATGATCCCCAGGATAAATAGCACTGTGGACTCTCGTCAATGAGAACATATCCCCTTCAATACATATCGGGGGTTAGTTCATTCCTGACTGTATTTGCAGCGATTCCAAGGGTTCGTAATTTTTCAAAGGCAATATCAGGGGTAAGCATCCGAAGACCGCAGTCAGGATCGAGAAGAATCTGTTCAGGAGAACACAACTCAACAGCATTTCTGATTCGTTTCTCAATGAGTGAGACCTCTTCAATACCAGAATCAGCTGAAGATACACATCCATATCCTATCCATCGCTTTGCAATATCTTTTTTTGAGAGAACCGTGAGAATCTCAGGATTATCTGTTCCTTCCACATCAATGATATCAGCAGGCATCTGTATGATATCATCAATGATGTGTGTGATATCACCACACACATGAAGACATACCGGAAGGGAGAGACCAGATGTAATCGATACCAGTGCATCGCGCCCAAGACTGAGATCAGCAGCACCGGTTGAGAAGAGCGGTTCATCAATCTGAATCATACTCACACCAAGTCGAGCCAGTGCCTGTGCTTGTGGTATGAGTGCTGATGCAATATCTGGTATCAGCTCATTTTTGTTTCGGTACGTCGCAGTAGAGAGAGAGAGACCATAACTGATAGTTGTCGGACCGGTTATGATCCCTTTTACATGAGGATGTTGTGAAAGGGCATATTTTGTATCTTTAATCATAACCAGACTATCTGATGGACGGACAGGACCTATCACTTCCCGTCCCCGGCAACCGGGCAACCGTGAGGAAAATGTTTCTATCATATCCCCCCTGACCTGACCATCTGATATAATAGTAATTCCTGCCTGGATCTGCCTTGCAACTGCATTTTTAGCTGCATAGAAAAGGGGGTCACCAAATAACCGTTTCATTCCCGTGGGTACTATAGCAGGAAAGCTTCCAACAACGGTCGTCGGGAGAATGGTTCCTTTAATAAATGGTTTCATGGCATAACACGGTGACGATCACGCGGGAAAAGAACTGCTTCGCGAACATTTTGAAGATGAAGCATGGTTGCTACCAGACGGTCAGCACCAAGACCCCACCCTGCATGAGGGGGCATTCCGTATCTGAATGGTTTCAGATAAAACTCAAAATTTTCTGGATTCAACCCTTTTTTCGCTATCTGTTCTGCAAGGAGATCATGACTATGCACCCGCTGTGCTCCTGATGAGAGTTCCATTCGTGGATGCATCATATCAAATGCTTTACAGATCTCAGGCTCGTCTTCATACGGCATGGCATAATAGGGTTTGATGGCAGTCGGCCAGTCGGTGATAAAATAGTGACATCCCATCTCTTCACCAAGGGCCTTCTCAGCTGCAGTCCCGATATCGTCTCCAAATGTAATGGGATCTTCCATCTTCTTACTGGCAATCTCGATAGCTTCCCTGTATGGAATTCTTGGAAATCCACTCTGTGGAATGGTAAAAGAATCCAGTTCCAGGTCAGCTAATGGATCAGAACAGGTCGCATCTACCTCCTTATAGACATGAATAATCAGTTTCTCAAGTAGATCCATCACCTCGATATGATCTGCAAATGAGACCTCAACATCGATTGATGTCGCTTCATTCAGGTGTTTAGTGGTGTTATGCTCCTCAGCCCGAAAGATAGGACCTATCTCATATACTTTCTCAAACCCTGCAGCCATCATCATCTGTTTATAGAGCTGAGGACTCTGATTCAAAAATGCCTCTTTCTCAAAGTATGCGATTGGAAAGAGCTCTGTTCCTCCCTCAGTAGCTGCTGCGACAATTTTTGAAGTTGTTATCTCGTAAAAATCCTCACCATGCAGATAATCCCTAACTGCATGCTGCACAGCACTACGAATTTTAAAAACTGCGGTCACTCGTGGTCTGCGTGCATCTAAATACCGGTTATCAAGACGGGTATCAAGTTCTGCAAGCACTTTTTCTGATACATCAAGTGGAAGGGGAGTTTCAGCCCGACTAATGATTCGTAGAACCTGGGGGATGATCTCACGACCACCAGGTGCTTTTTCTACCGCCTTGACTTCTCCTTGTACATGCACAATTGACTCGCGGGAAATTTCTTTAAAGGTCGCAATGATATCAGCTCCAACCTTCTTCTTTGGAATGGTAACCTGGATAATCCCGGTCCGGTCACGAACCAGAAGGAATGCAAGACCACCAAGGTCCCGAATCTCATGTACCCATCCATAAATTTCTCCGGAACTTAAATCCGGAGTGACTGCACATACAGGAACTCGTGTCATAATCTTGGTAATAATTCGACAGTGATGGGTAAAACGATTTGGTGATATCATGAGTTTTAGTATCTCTTCAGTCTCTATGAATGGTAATCACGATTCAAAAAGGAACAAGATAGAGAATTTTTACTGACATCCTGCATTTTATCCTGGTATCTGCAACAGCATTCAGGGACAATACTGTCAACATAATGAGATATGTTCATGATCCAGAATACATTGCATTAGTTCAACTGCTATTGTCTCATTCTTCATCATCGTATCATATCTGACAGATCCAGTAACATCGACTGGATCAATTATATCCTGAATAAATGTACTGATTATCCCCTCGTAAAGAGATGCAACACCGCGTGAATTTGGCTCTAATCCTGATGCAATCATCAGATCCTTTGCGGGTCCGCTTACAGGCTCGTCTCCGATAAAGGGACTTATTGCAACAACCGGTTTTTTGTGTAATGCCTCCCTGACACCAGCACAGGAGAGAATCGGCAGGATACTTGTTATCGGATTGCTGGGTCCAATCACAATCAGATCTGCTTGCAACAGAGCATCAAGCACTTCTGTTGTCGCGCATGGCTCTGTATCACTTACACGCCTCACCCCGGTTATGGCGCACGTGCCCTTATGTTTCACCCAGTACTCCTGAAAGTGCATCGTACCGGTTTTGGTATCAACCACCGATGCAACAGGAGTATCACTCATCGGAAGGATCGTTGCAGACACCCCCATTTTTTCTGAAATTGCCTGGGTTGCCATAGTCAGGGAACACCCGGATCGGAGATATTCAGCACGGGCAATAGTTGTTGCGCGATCCCAGTCGCCAAGAGCGAGATAGGCATCAACTCCGAGAGAGAGGAGCGATGTATGAGTGATAAACGAATCATTCGTAATTCCCCACCAGGTCTCCTGGTTTAAAAGTCCGGTAAAGAGATAAAGAACCGTATCGATATCAGGCGAGAGATGCCCGCCCTGATACCACATATCTTCGGCAGTATTGACAATTACCGTGATAGAATCGTCATTTATCAGGTGGCGGGCTCCTGCTATCAGTTTCGGAGTCCCGGTGCCACCGGAAAGGAATGTAATCATATCTCATGTATTAACCGGGATCCATCAAAAATGGAGAAGATTGTTTCATGTGTCTCATAAAATGAGAGAAAAGATATAATATTATAGAGAATAGTTCCACGATAATTGCCAGATAATCCGATATTTCTTTCTTAATTTAGAGTAAATTCTTACATGCACCCGTTCAGTTATGTATTTTTAGATACCTATGACATCCATCAAAGATCCGGTCCACGGCTATATTGATCTCCCACCGGTTATCCGCCCTCTATTAGACACGCTGGTTCTACAGCGGCTCCGATATATCAGACAACTTGGATTCTCTTATCTGGTCTATCCGGGGGCTAACCATTCCCGGTTTGAGCACTCGCTTGGGACGATGCATCTGGCATCACTGATGGCCAGGCAGATAGATCTTGAGAAGGATGAACGTAATATACTGGAGACTGCAGCACTCCTTCACGATATCGGTCATGGTCCTTTTTCCCATGCCATTGAGACACATAGTATAGAATATCTCAGAAGGAGTCATACTGATATTTCCAGGCTTATATCATCACCGGATCTGAGGTGGCATCTTGAACAGGCCGGAACAGACCCTGATGAAATTTGTGCACTGGTATCAGGAACACACCGCCTTGCCAGTATCATTCATGGTGATCTTGATGTTGACCGGATGGATTACCTGTTACGAGATGCATACTACACAGGAGTTCCATACGGAATCGTTGATACCGATCGTCTCATCAGATCAACAGGCATGGAAAACAACAGTATCTGCTTACAAGAGAGGGGGATTCAGGCAGCAGAATCACTCCTTATCGCCCGCACCCTTATGCGGCCGGCTGTCTATTATCACCATGTCAGCAGAATTGCAGAGAAGATGTTCCAGCGGAGCCTCGATCTGCATATCTGTTCAGATTCCAAAACCATCCTGCCACAGATGCTTATGATGGATGACGCTTCATGTATCCATACCCTGATGAATTCAGATGAACCGGTTGCACAGGAGATAGCTCACCAGCTCTATTATCGTCGTCTCTATAAACGTGCTCTTTTTGTCAGCAAAGACGATGTGCATATGCCATTTCGGACAGGAACTATTTCTCTTAAACAGGAACGTGATCTTGCCATTGATATTGCTGATATGGCAGGAGTTCCTGATAAGTCAGTACTGGTAGATATCCCTGAGTTCCCAAGCGACATGATGATGGATGTCCGAATACAAAATAGGTATGAGAAAACCCCGATTGAAGAAGTATCACCTCTCATCACGACCCTGAATGAGACCAGACAACATCAGTGGCGCCTTGGGGTATATGCACCGGCAGTACATGTCAATGCAGTTACAAAAGCCGCAAAAGAAGTACTCCATATCAGGCCAATTACCCGACAGGAACGACTGATGCAATAATTTTTTAAAAAAAAAAGTTATCCGGATAATCCTGTCAGAACTCCGTCTTCATTCATAAATAGCCAGCATCCCTGATATGGTGTAAGAGCAGTTGTATCATTATGATCTTTCACAACCGTTTCACGATAGGTCTGCTCAATAGCATCATAAATTAGACAGTAAACCCATGAATCAGCTACTGATGCAAAGGTTATTCGTGCTGCAACTGGTTCTAACCCGGTAAAACCAACACTATTCCATCCTCTGTACAGGTTTTTTTCAGGGAGAAGGCCTGTTACAGAGTCAAAGGTCAGATAAACCATATCCATTTTGGCAGAATAGATCCAGATGGAATCAAGCGGGAGGACCGGACTGTCCATTTGGAGCGTTTTAAATATTCCGTTTTCTGCATCATACTGGTAAATTGAATGGCCATTGACATCTACACCATTAAAGATAGCAGCAGTGTTATACCCATCTGCAAGCCATCGGGGTGTTGCAACACAGTTCCACCCGGGATACAGCGAAATATATGGCTTTGAGGGGACTGAACCAACGGAAATATAGTCTGGTTTTACTTCCTGATCACTCTCTCCATACTGGTTAGAAGCGGTCAGAAGAACTGAATACACACCCTCCTGTGCATAGGTGTGGACAGGATTCCCTAGTTCATCATTTGTACCCCCGTCTCCGAAATCCCAGTGCCACATGGTTGGGGAGCCAGTTGAGAGGTCCGTGAATAAAACCGTCAGAGGGGGTTGTCCGGTTGTTGGTTCTCCAACAAAGTTAGCTATGATACCAGTTGATTCTTTGAAATTGAGATCTTTTCTAATGACAATATAGGAATCTTCAGTGGCTGGAATATCTCCTGCAATTACTTCCCTCTCATCTGCTATCATCCCTCCAGACCAGAAGAAGATGGTTTTGCCAAGATCTGATACCGTTAACGGGACAACAAGCCTGTCATCACCCGTATATGGTCCACCATATGCTCCCTCAACCACGGTTGTAATCCTGCCGCGTTCCTGCCCGTCAACAAGTGCTGATATGACCGTTCCTGCTGGTGCCGGAATATTGTGTATCGTTGTGTATCCATAGAACTGATAATCCGGAACAAACGGAGACTGGGTAAAGACCAGATCCAGCATAAATATGCCCCCTTCTTCAATGAAAAAGGTCGTGTCTGCCCTTATACCGTCAATCCAGAAAGTTATCGTTTTGCCTACATCCTCTGAATAAATTGGCACAACAAGCCGTGGCTCAGCAGATCCCGGACCACCATACATGCCGACTTCACGTGTCGTAAACTGCCCGCGTACCTGATTATCGATAATTGCGGTTATCCCGGTTCCGGGAAAAGCAGGTACTCCATCAATGGTGATTGTACCATAGAACTCACAGGGTGCAATCGGCTGGGTATAGGTAAAGGTCAGATCAAGTGGATAGACACCACCGTCTGCTGTCACCAACACAGTTTCTCTCGCCCTGAGTTCACCGGTCCAGAATGTTATCTCTTTACCAAGCATTGATTGATCAATCTGAACAATCAGCTGTCTTTCGTACCCGCCATTACCGTACTGCCCCTCTACCTGGGTAGTGGTCCTTCCTACTTCTGTTCCACTGACCATAGCAATAATATCAGTTCCCACAGGGGCGTTTATTCCATTGATGTAACAATTCCCAGAGAACTGGTATGGCGGATATGGTGTCTCTTCCTGTAAGGTATAGAGGTAGATGTCATTGTTGTTGATCCCATTTCTGTCATCCTGCCAGACCACCTTGTCAATTGAGATTGACGAATGAGTCTGGTCACCAGGACCTGCACAAACCGAATTTGTCCTGGTATCCTGCAGGTTTATCTTATAGAGATCTTTCTTTCCCTGGCTGTCTGAATGGGTCCAGGTAACAATATTGCCTGATATATCAGGTTCGGTATCATCAGTGAGACCAAAGGTGACCGGTGTCTCTGCAAGCGTGTTTATTTCAGCCATATAGATATCCACGTTTGCATTACGCCAGTCTTCCCAGACAATAATGTTACCATCTATCCTGGGATTTTTCTGGGCGCTTAGATCACGGGTAACCTGTACCTCAACTCCCTGATCAATATCATACATGAAAATATCAGAGTTTTCACTGTTTTGTGAAGTACTGTACCGGTAATCTTCCCAGACAATGTAATTGCCAGATATATCTGGATTTATCTGACGTCCCGGCTGGATACAAACAGGATACTCCTGACCCTGACCAATGACATACATGTAAATATCAGGATCCATGGTGTTGCGATAATCCTCCCAGACGATATTATGACCTGATATGGCAGGATTTCTCTGGTATGATCCCTGGTTACTGATACGTGCTTCAGTCATTGTTGAGATATCATAGACCCAGATATTGGACTTCCCGCTCCGGTCATCTTCCCAGACAATATAGTTGCCAGATACATCAGGATTAACCGAATTTCCATTTGCTGTCGTTACCCGCTGCTCAAGTTTTCCATCAATCGAGTAATAATAGACATCGGCATCACCGTACACCCACTGGACCCAGGTGATATAATTCCCATCAATCCGTGGTGTAACATCGTTACCAGACCCTGATGTTATCTGCTCCTCTATTCCAGGTGCCTGGAGTATCATCTCATCTGAAACACAAGTGATACAGATACTAATCAGGGTGAATAGTGTTACGAGTACAATTACATGAGCCTTCATTACCAGCCCCCCTGCCATGCGAGCCTTTGCTGCACAGGCAACTGGTGTAAAATGATGTCAACTGTACTTTCATTTCTTTTTTTTTCAGACATACTGTAGCCTCAATTTTTCCCCCAAAAAATGGCAGAGTGTCAGACCCCGCTCCCTGCAAGAACTCCTTCATTATTCATGTATAACCAGTACCCTTCCCCTGGTTGCATTAATGCTGAAGATGATTCGGGTACATTCATGATGGTCTTCTCAAAACTCTGTGTGTTTGGATCAAACCCAATGAGATATACCCAGTCATTCTTGACCGAAAGTAGTGCATTATTGGCACTCTGTTGCGAAAGACCAGATATCCCTATGGTATTCCAGCCCTTTGAGACGGTCCGGGTTGGTGGTATCTGCAGAGCATCTGCTGCAAAGTATAAGTACACCTGATTTACACTGCCTGAATAGATCCAGAGTGCTTCAAGTGGTTTTATCTGACTTTTTGCATTCAGTGTCTTGTACCGGCCACTCTTTGAGTCATACTGAAAGATACTGTGCCCTGCAACATCCACATTGGTAAAGAGCGATGCAGTATCATGCCCTTCAGCAAGGGTCTTTGGTGTTGTGATAAAGTTCCATCCAGGATACACCGAAATTGTCGCAGATGGGGTCTGAGTTGCTACCGTGATGTAGTTGTTCTTTGTTGCCACCTGTGTGCCACTGGTATAGGTTGTACTGAGTATTACAGAATAGGTTCCTGCCTGGGTGTAGGTATGGCTCGGATTCCTTTCATACGAATAGGTACCATCCCCAAATGCCCAGTACCACTTTATAGGTGATCCTCCGGACTTGTCAGTAAATGCAACCGTGAGAGGGGCATACCCTGATGTCGGTGTTGCAGAGAAATCTGCCATGGTAGAACTACCGTACACGGTAAGATCCTGCCGGTACGTCCCTCCTGTAGAGATAAGAACCTGTTGGGTTGCCTGGCGTCCGTTCATTAAAAAGAGGATCCACTTACCTGCATCTGATGTAGTAAACGAAACTTCAAGGTTATTGCCGTATCCAGAACCTGCCCCATACTGTCCAGGAACAGCAACGGTTGTCCTGCCCCGTTCAACACCATTAATCATAGCCTGTATGATTGTCCCCACGGGCGCAACATACCCGTCAATAGTCGCCGTGCCATAGAACTTATAGGAATTGGTTGGCGTTACACTTCCAAATGTAAGATCAAGGTTGGCATTATACTCCTGGCCTACAATGACATACTGACTTGCCTGAATACCATTTGCCCAGAAAGTGATGACCTTTCCAACATCTGCATTGGTGACACCAACATTGAGTTTCTGCCCGGATGCAGATCCATACAAACCATAACTGGATGTCGATATCTGACCCCGGTTCTCATTATTGATACTTGCCTGAATGATTGTTCCTGCAGGAGCTGCCTGTCCGTTAATTGTTGCTTTTCCGTAGAACTGATATGCATAGACCGGGTTCTGCCCGATGGTCAGATCCACCCGCTGCCGTGTCGGTGTCGATACTGCAACGACTTGTGTTGCCTGGACGTTATTTATCCAGAATGTTATGGACTTGCCGTAATCTGCAGAAGAGACAGGCACCTGAAGATAGGGACCATAATCACTGCCATACTGACCCTGAACTGTCGTCGTTATCCTGCCACGTTCTGTCCCATCAATCGCAGCAATAACCGTGCTGCCTACAGAAACAGGCTGGTTGTTCACAGTTGCGAGACCGTAAAACTCATAGGTCTGTTGTGGTGGAACAGGTGTGCCTGAACTATACATATAAATCTGGGAATTGCCACCACGGTTATCAGACCATACAATCCGGTCTCCATAGATAGCAGGCTGTACCTGGTTATAGTCACTATCTGTTATCTGATAAATCTGGGTAGTTGTGAGATCACGAAGATAAATGTCTGAGCTTCCATCACGCCAGTCCTCCCAGATTACATCATTTTCATACACATCGGGGTTCTTCTGTTCACCAGGATCATAGGTGATTCGTGCCTCAATGTTACTCCTGACATCCATCGCATAAATATCAGGCTGGCCATTGCGGAAATCTTCCCAGACCACCAGGTTCCCATAGATCTTTGGGTTTACCTGGTTCGAGCCATCACTGGTGAGCTGTTTTTCAATATTGGTCTCTAGATCAAAGAGATAAATATCTGCGTTTCCGTTGCGCCAGTCTTCCCATACAAGTTTTGTACCAGATATATCAGGGTTTACCTGTTTCTGGCTGTCAGTACAGACTGCGGCTGCAACACCGGTCGCAAGATTTGCAATATAAATATCAGAACTCCTCCCCCGGTAATCTTCCCAGACAACCAGGTTTCCTGATACTGCCGGGTTTCTTTCATATGCAGTTGAGGGTAACACTTCCCCCTGTTCCCCACTACTGATGACATATGCATATATGTTAGTGATATACCCGGTATCCCCTTCCCATACAATATAATTCCCGTCAACTGCAGGATTTGTCTGACTATTGGTAGAAGTGGTAATTGGCTGTCCGCCTCCGGATGCAATATCATACGCCCCGATATGACTGCTACCAGAAGTCCATTGTTCGTATACAATAACGCCAGTCGAAATATCAGGTTTCACATGTTCCCCGGCTCCAAAAGAAACCTGTACCTCATTTCCCTGAGTTACAGCTGCTACCTCATATTCTCCGGATGCAATTGCAATAGCTGCAGCACTTACACCCAGTGTTTCATCTTGTGTTGCAAATCCTGCTGAAGAAATTCCTATTGTTGCGGCAATATTCTCTGCAGATGCAATCCCTGTTACTGCGATGAGAACAAGAACAAATAGTATTATCAGATTATTCCCAAATTTCATGAAGCACCTCCATTCACTCAATCATCTCTTCAAAGATGAGGCAAATGTCACGTTACTGATGATATATGTGTGGATTTAGTAATTACTCTCTTAAAATACTTTCATTAAACAACCAAGGCAAAATGTATCTCTCATCTAAAAATAACGCATAAATCAATCAATAATTTGCAATATGAATATATCACACCTGATAAAAAAGAATTATCCGAAAAAAGAACTTTGTCTGATAAAATTCTTTGAATATACATTTTCAACCCAGAATTATAGATTTACGTACGGTACATAAACCAGAATTTATCTTTTTATAAGAGATTGTTCTGCTCAATTACATCATGTAGTATGCCAGAGAGGAAATGTGTGAATGATTGACTTATTCTCTGAATTCTTTTTCATTTCTCTTTTTTCTGTAACTTTCAGAGACAAATTTCTAACAATTTATGTATACAGAACCTTTCTTTTAACTGGTAGTTGTATTAGATAGGGAAAAAGAGAGAGCGCATAATTCTCATATCTCTAGTAATGGGAAAAATAAGGTGCCGCATATCTTCTTTGTGAGGATTTCTTCTCTACAACCTGAAATGTTCCCGTTTGAAACTAAAAGAGAGTTCTATCAGGTGGTGTGTATTGTGCAGACCAGAAACACCAGAAAATAC
>CAYRYR010000004.1:11516-15753 GCA_964428385.1 uncultured Methanoregulaceae archaeon | reverse complement strand
GGTCTGCAATGCAACAGGATGATATTATCACATATCATATGGTAGATACGGAATGTATGACTGATAATGTGATCATTTTTACTGTGGTTAGTGGTTTGGGTTTTATAATCGTCTGTATTACCCTGTACTGGATGAAATATACCGATATCAGGAGCAGAAACCAGTATTATAGCGAGCAGATATACACTGAACTGTTATACGCCCTGACCATGGTTATTGTTTCAGGAGATGAAGAACAGCAGGCAAAGGCCAACATGACACTGGCACAGATAGTAAACAAAGTAAATCTCATCGCAGGAACAGGAGTACTATCATATCTGAATGCCTTTTTGGAATTACAGAACTCACCTGATACCGACGGCAAAAAGAGCATAAAAGAACATGCAATCTTAAATGCACTGGTCTTTGCCATCAGAAAAGAGACACGACGGCGCCCATCTGAACGGGTTATGAAAAGAAAAGGATTCAAATTTAAATTTTACATGCCGGTTCGACATAACGGAAAGGAGAAAAACCGGGACTGATAACCTCTGAAATGTTCATTCACATGAGATACCATTTTTGTGAAATAATGAGAAAATAAGAATGAAAAAAAAGCGTTTTGTCATCGGAGTGACCGGAGCCAGTGGAATCATCTATGCAGAACGGTTGATACAGATACTCGCTCCTATCACAGAGATTCATCTTATTATATCAGATACAGCATCCCTGATTGCACAGGATGAAAGGATATCATTTGATAAATTCCCGGTTATTATGCATGATAATCGTAACCTGGCAGCTCCGGTTGCAAGTGGCTCGTTTCAATATGAAGGAATGATAATTATCCCCTGTAGTATGAAGACACTCGCTGCAGTAACATCAGGGGTCAGTAGCAACTTAATCACCCGTTGTGCAGATGTAGCGTTAAAAGAACGTAGAACATGTATTCTCCTGCTCAGGGAGAATCCACTCTCACGAATTCATATGCGAAATATGATAGAGGCATATGATGCAGGAGCGACAATTATGATGGCAAACCCCCCCTTTTACCACCACCCGGAGACAATTGCAGATCTTGTTGATGCAGTAATAGCACGAATTCTTGATCACCTCGGTGTGAACCATTCGATATCAGAACGATGGAGTGGATTTGATGCGTGATTTTATTGAAAAAATGCGAGAAATCGGCTGTGTGAGAGATATTGACGAGCCAGTCTCATCAGAATTCGAAGGACCAAAGCGTGCTGCAACAACCACTGACATCCTCTGTTTCCATGCTTTTGGAAAAGACAAGGCAGAAGCAGTAATGAATGTCACGGCAACACGCGAGGCACTTGCAACGGCGTTATCTGTACCGGCAGAGACCATGGTACCGACACTGGCACAAACCCCATATACCGGACTCGTTATTGATGATGGAGATCTGAGAACCGGCCCTGTTGATCTTGATGCTATCCCGATAATGAAACATTATCCCCTCGATGCAGGCCCGTATCTGACTGCAGGTATTGTCTTTTCACGATATGGTGATACTGAAAATGCTTCCATTCACCGGATGCTCAAAACTGGCAGAGACCGATTGACAGGCAGGCTCGTAGAAGGACGACATACCCATACTCTTTTAAAACAGGCATGTGCAGACGGCGAGCGGCTCCCGATAGGTATTACTATTGGGACACATCCTCTGGTAACCTTTGCCTGTTGCAGCAGGGTTCCTCCCAACATGGAACTCCCTTTTGCAGCTGCACTGTTGGGGGGAGAGATAGCAGTCAGGACACTCTCAAACGGGGTTATGGTACCTGATGCAGAAATTGTTCTTGAAGGGTACATTGGGGAGGAAATTGATGACGAAGGACCATTTGTTGATATTACCGGGACCTATGATCCAGTACGCAAACAGCCGGTGATACAATTGACCGGGATGCATACAAAGTCACATCCAGTCTATCATGGAATCCTTCCCGGAGGGGATGAACACAAAATCCTCATGGGAACCCCGTATGAACCACTGATTTTTCGATCGGTCAGTCAGGTTACCGGTGTTAAGGATGTCGTTTTAACCCGTGGAGGATGTGGATATCTCCACGGAATTGTGCAGATCTCAAAACGAACAGAAGGAGATGGAAAAAATGCAATTATGGCAGCATTTGCAGCACATACCTCTCTGAAACACGTGGTAGTTGTGGATACAGATATCAATCCGGCAGATCCTCTGGATGTAGAGTATGCCATCGCAACACGGGTACGAGCAGACCGGGATCTGATGGTGATATCAGGTGTCAGGGGTTCTTCACTTGATCCTATGCGAATGGGTGACGGGATGAATGTCAAGATGGGAATAGATGCGACCATGGAACTTGGGCGTGAGGATGAGTGCATCAGGGCAACCTGGGAATGATACTGCTATCAGTATCTCCTCTTTTCTACACATGCCAAAACAGCATATAGTACTTCACAGATAAGGTGAGCATCAATGTATTTAACGAAGGATGAAGAGGCAATTCTTCTCGGTGAACAGGGAGAGACCAGACAACAACTAATGGAAATCCTTGTTGCGGTGGGAACGGTCTTTGGAGCGGAAAAGATGGTTCCTATATGCAGTGCCCAGATATCAGGTGCCTCATACAAAACCATTGGCAGCTGGGGACTTTCATGGCTGTCAAATCTCGACGCTACTGCGACAGTTCCGGCAGTTCTTAATCCCATCGGCATGGATCGTATCAGGTACAGGGAATTATTAATCTCTGATGATTTTGCAGAGAAACAGCTCGCGGTTGTCAGTGCATATGAACGGCTCGGGATACAGCTTGCCTGTACCTGTACTCCCTACTATATCAGGGAGACCAGGTATGGAGAACATCTGGCATGGTCTGAGTCATCAGCAGTCAGTTATGCAAATTCAGTCATCGGTGCCCGTACAAACCGTGAAGGTGGTCCTTCTGCTCTCGCTGCCGCAATCATAGGAAAGACCCCGGCATATGGCCTTCACTGTGAAGAGAACCGGATTCCTGAACTGACAATATCTATTGAAAATGCACCGGAATCTGTAGATCAGGCCTGGTATGGTGCCCTTGGATTTCTCGCAGGAAAAGAAGCCGGGGCAAAAATTCCCCTCTTTACCGGTATCATACCTGCCGATGATGAGTTAAAAGGACTCGGGGCAGCGATGGCAGCAACCGGTGCAGTAGCACTCTACCATGTTGCCGGGGTAACACCTGAAGCACGTCGTCATGCATACAGTACAAAGGGGACTGACATCATTACTATCGATGCAAAAGATGTTTTTGCAGTCTTTACTGATGCTGACATTGATGCAGTTGCAATCGGATGTCCTCACTGTTCAGTCAGAGAACTACAAAATCTGGCCTCTCTGCTCAAAGGCAAAGAGGTTATCAAGCCATTCTATATCTTTGCTGCCCGTGCCGTGATTGAATCGGTACAACCACTCGTCAGACAGATAGAAGAGAGCGGGGCATTGGTCTTTGCTGACACCTGTATGGTGGTCTCACCTGCAATGGAGCGGTTTGACAGGATCATGGTGAATAGTGGAAAAGCTCTCTCCTATATACCAAATATGTGCGGCGCTGCTGCCAGAATCGGCACGCTGCCAGAGTGTGTGCAGGAAGCAACTAAAAGGGAATGATATGGAACTGAATGCAGATCTGGTTATCTGACTACCATAACCGGCTGGGAGATCTCACCTGAAATTTTTTCGGTAAGTGATCCTAAATGAGACCGGCCTTTCTTGCCAAATGCTCCCATCACCACAAGATCATATGCTTCTGTTCCTGTCTCCTGTATAATCACCTCCTGAACTTCGCCCTCGATAATCTTCATCGAACACGGGATCTTCTCCTTGGTAAACAGGGTAACAAGATGGTGTAATTCATCAAGCATGGTTTTACGCATTTCGCGCCATATCTGCTCCTCATGTTGTGTGACAGAGTCACAAATACCATTTTTTGAATACACATTAAAAGCAATCATTTTGGCGGTATGGCGATCCAAAACCCCAAGGAATGTTACCTCTATCTTCTTTTTTTTGCCAATCTCCATCACCTGATGAGCTGCTTTGTGACTCCCTCCTGAACCATCAATGAGTGTTAATATCTTCATGTATAATCATTCCATATTTTTTCGTACTGCCTGCTGACAATTATCATGCCTGTACAACCCGGTGAGATGACAAATGGGTAACGCTGGTTATTGAAATCTGCACACGTGATGTGTACCATCAATTATATGCACATCAGAG
>CAYRYR010000004.1:0-11416 GCA_964428385.1 uncultured Methanoregulaceae archaeon | reverse complement strand
TTATAGCCAGGTTGGTATTATTTCATAGAACGGATATATGCAGTGATTTGTTTACAGAACATTCTGATTTGGTATGGTTGATGAAAAATAATCAGATAAAGGCACCAGATAGGATACACCACTGCGAACGCAATGATACACCTTTTCCAGTGCAAAACAATTTCAATTCACTAGTGGCGAGAAAAAAACATGCCATACACCCTGCCAAGTCTCCCATCCAGCTTATCCTATACTACTTATGTAACTTCTTTTGAAAGATAAGATACAACAAGTTATACAGCGAGTATTCTTACAGATCTTTTTACATCCGATGAAAATGCATAGATTTGTATAGTTCTTCACAGTTTCAGTCATTGTCCACAATAGAATCAGATAGATAGCAACCAGGAGTACCGTGGCGGTATAGCCGATGGATACAGAAAAAAATGGATACACAAAGCGTAGATACGTTTTATGATATCTTGCAGATATCTCAGGATGCCACTGATAAAGAGATACAACAGGCGTACCGTCGTCTCGCTAAGATTCTGCATCCTGATGTCTGTCGTTCTCCTGAAGCTGAAGAACTCTTTAAGGAATTAAATGAAGCATACTCTGTAATATCGAATCCACAGAAACGAATGCTGTATGATGCAACGTTACGAACCGGAGAAGATTATCATACCAGATTGCAGGAGGATTCTCGCGGTGAGAGATGGTATAATGAACGATACAAGGATCCCACGACCTGGTACTATAAAGACAGGTCAACCTACCATAAAAATGCTAAAAATCCACCACATTATGCAAAATCTGGAAATAAAGATTTTAAAATACCACGATGGGGACAAATTCTGCTCTTCTGGCTGACCCTTGCCATGGCAGCAGCCATCATTTCCCAGTTGCTTATTCTACCACTCGTGAATAATTATTACCAGGAAGAAGCTCTGATTGCACGTGAGAAAGGGGATACAATGTTTGGAGAAGGTGAGTATCTCCTTGCCATCCAATATTATACTGGATATTTAGCGATTTTCCCTGATGACGAAGATATCTGGTTCCAAAAAGGAGAGTCTGAGATGAGGAAAGGTGATGATCTGAGTAATCTTAATAAACCACGAGACGCTCTTGCATATTATTACAATGCTGCATCATCTTTTTTACAGGCATACCAATATTCCGGGGGGGATGTAAAACCATTACGCCGCGCAGGAGAACTTTTTTTCCAGATGGAGGATTGGATTCATGCTGAAGAGATATATGTAACTATTATCTCACAAACCACTAATGATGAAGATGCTGCAATAAAATTAAAGGAAATAAAACTGAGAAAAGCAGGTTTTTTTTGAGGGAAAGAATGGAATGAATGTTGGTTATTGGAGTAATTATACATCAACACATCAGACCCTTCTTTTATCGTTAAAAAAATACCCAAGGACATAAAAGTTAGATATTTTCAGCTTTTAAGATAAAACAGGGGTTTACATAAATTTTTACCTGATATGTCATTGAATACCAAAAGAATAATTATTCTGTCAGATACGAAACAAAATTGCGTGGAGCAACAATAATGGAAATATCACCACGGATGGAAGAGTACTATGCACGACTCAATACAGGTCTTACCGCTGCAATTGCAGTTGCACAGCAAGCGCGGAGAGTCGGTATTGACCCATCAACCGATGTTGAAATTCCCATTGCAAATGACCTCGCAGACCGGGTTGAGGCCCAGGTGGGAATTATCGGTGTAGCTGCCAGGATTCGTGAGCTTGAGGCAGAGATGTCGCGTGAAGAGGCATCACTTAGGATTGGTGATGATTTTGTTGCCCGGATGTTTGGTGAGGAGTCACCAGAGGAGATCCTTGATCATGCCATCAGGACATCCATGGCATTGTTAACAGAAGGTGTTGTATCCGCACCAATTGAGGGTATAGCAAAGATTGCTCTTGCCAAAAATGATGACGGAACAAATTATCTAAAGATCTATTATGCCGGTCCTATCAGAAGTGCAGGTGGAACTGCACAGGCATTATCAGTACTTGTCGGAGATTATGTCCGCCGGCTTCTTAAAATAAACCGATATATCCCGCGGGAAGAAGAGATAGAACGCTATATCGAAGAAATACGTCAGTATAACTCGATAATGAGCCTTCAGTACCTGCCTTCCAAAGAAGAAATTCGTCTCATTATCACCAACTGCCCGGTCTGCATAGACGGGGAACCGACCGAGAAAGAGGAAGTATCAGGATACCGGAATCTCGAGCGTGTGGAGACCAATGTGGTCAGGGGAGGTATGGCACTGGTAATCGCAGAAGGTCTTGCATTAAAGGCTCCGAAAGTCCAGAAAAACGTGAAAAAGATGAAAATGGACGGGTGGGACTGGCTCGAGGATATTATTCATGTCACAGCTGGTGGAGATGATGAAGGACCCGAGTCAGGAATTGCGCCAAAAGATAAGTTCCTTCGTGATCTTATCGGGGGAAGGCCAGTCTTCTCTTATCCGATGCGTCCAGGCGGGTTCCGGCTGCGATATGGCCGTTCCCGGAATACCGGGCTCGCTGCCGGAGGCTTGAATCCGGCATCACTGCATATCCTTGGAGATTTTCTAGCAGTTGGAACACAACTCAAGACCGAACGGCCAGGAAAAGCCGCAGGAGTGGCTCCGGTAGATACCATTGAGGGGCCAACCGTCAGGCTCATTAATGGTGATGTTGTGAGGGTGCATACCGCACAGGAAGCAAAAAAACTCCACGGACTCGTGAGTTATATCATCGATGTCGGTGAGATACTTATCAGTTATGGCGAATTTATGGAGAATAACCATATTCTCGTTCCACCTGCCTACTGTGAGGAATGGTGGCTTTTAGAAGGAGGTCCACGTCATCCCGATAATGAAGAGGAAGCTATCTCCTTTGCTGAAGAGGGGGCATATCTTCATCCGGAATATACACTCCTGTTCGATGATCTCACTCCTGACCAGATCCGATACCTTGCCTCTTATATCAGAACCACAGGTACATTGCATGAAGGGATACTTTCGATACCAGTTGATCCAAAGATAAAGGATCTCCTCGAGATTCTGCTCCTGCCACACCAGGTACGGGAAGGGATGTATAAAATCCCGCAATGGAGGGTTTTTGTTCGATGTCTTGGACTGAATCAGGATCTTTCACAATCTCCTGCATGGCTTGACACACTACCTGCAGATCCGCTCGAAATGGTAATGCACCTATCAGGTTTTCTGATGCGTTCAAAGGCAGGTACACGGATTGGCGGACGAATGGGACGTCCGGGAAAATCAAAACCACGGGAGATGAAACCTGCACCTCACGTACTCTTTCCGGTTGGTGAGACCGGGGGATCACGCCGTTCACTCCAGGAATCAGCAAAATATGCATATGTTGCGAATAAAGATGGTGGAGTCGTAACCCTCGTTATGGGGGTTAGGCGTTGTCCAGAGTGTCGTGAAGAGTCATATCAGAACACCTGCCAACAGTGTGGCACCCATACAACCCCCGTCTTTTCCTGTCCCCGATGTAACCGCGAAGAGACAGGTGCAGTCTGTTCGCAGTGCGGTGCACCGCTTGTCTGCTCACGTGAGTACTCAGTCAATATAAAACAGGAACTCATCAATGCCTTTGAACGCCTCGGGATACGGGACCGGGACATCCCCCTGGTCAAAGGTGTCAAGGGACTGATATCAAAAGAAAAGCCTGTTGAGATGCTCGAGAAGGGTATACTCCGATCCCTTAATAGTCTCTGGGTCTTTAAAGACGGGACCGTCAGGTTCGATATGATAGATATGCCTCTAACCCATTTTCGGCCCCGCGAGGTTGGTGTGAGTATACAACGACTATCAGAGATAGGATACACCTATGACATCTATGGAAAAGAACTGACTGACTCATCCCAGATCCTTGAGTTACCTCCACAGGATATTCTCATATCTGAAGGGTGTGCAGACTATCTCATCAGAGTTGCCACGTTTCTTGATAAGCTCCTTTCAGACGTCTATCATCTTCCCCCCTTTTATTGTATTGAGAATCGGGAGGAACTGGTTGGCCACCTCGTGATAGGACTTGCCCCTCATACCAGTGCCGGTGTACTAGCCCGGATTGTCGGATATTCAAAGGCTAATGTGGGATATGGTCATCCTTTCTTCCATGCTGCAAAACGCAGGAACTGTTTTTTTGGAGACACCTCCATTGAGGTATATGATACAGGAGGGATTCGAAACGTTCCGGTTCGTGAATTTGTCCTTAGTCTCTTTGATCTCAATAATGCAGGTAATGATATATGTGGGACATACTACTCTGACCCGGCAACTCCTGCATATGCCCGTAGCATAGATACCGCAGGTGTTCCTCATATCAGAAAGGTGACCTCGGTATCAGTCCATCCGGCTCCGACAAACCTTATCAGGATCACGAGTGCCCGGGGAAAAGAACTTCTCGTGACCCCTGACCATGCTATGCTTCTCTGGGATCTCACCTATCTTCGAAAGATACGGGCTCTTGAGCTTTGTATTGGAGATCCAGTGCCTATCTGGGAAGGGGGAGTGGTATTATCAGACAGGATAACAGAGATTGAGTATGTTCCTGCACCTGAACCCCTGGTATATTGTCTGACTGTTGAGGTGGATCACACGGTTGTGGCCAATAACATTTTTTGCGGCCAGTGTGATGGTGATGAAGACTGCGTGATGCTTTTATTAGACGGGTTTATGAACTTTTCACGGTCTTTTCTCCCTGAAACCAGGGGTGGAACCATGGATGCTCCGCTTGTTCTCTCCAGCAGAATTGATCCTAATGAGATTGACAAAGAAAGCCATAATGTAGATGTCTGTGCCGGCTATCCACTCGAACTGTACCAAAAATCACTTTTATATGCTCATCCCAGAGATGTGGAACCACTCATCGATCGGGTTGAGCAGCGCTTAGGAAAACCAAGCCAGGTTGAAGGATTTTTCTTTACACATGATACAAGTGATATATCAGCAGGTCCTCTCAACACCATGTATACCCAGTTAAAGTCGATGCTGGACAAACTCGAATGCGAGCTGGATCTTGCACGAAAGATCCGTGCTGTTGATGCTGATGATGTCGCAGAACGGGTGCTTCAGACACACTTTATCAGAGATCTCCAGGGGAATCTCAACGCCTTCTCAAAACAGAAGTTCAGGTGTACAAAGTGTAACACATCATACCGGCGGATGCCACTTATCGGGAAATGCACCGTTTGCGGAAGCAACATTATTCCAACCGTTCATGAGGGATCAGTCAAGAAATACCTGCAGATGTCACGAGATATCTGTACTAATTACGCTATTTCTGAATATACCCGTCAGCGGGTCGAGGTTATTGAGATGAATATCGAATCAACCTTTGGAGAAGAGAAGGTTGAACAGCTCGGACTTGCCGATTTTTTGTGAATAATAAAAAAGAATGGGATTTATCCAGCCAGATATTATCTTTTGGACCAATAGAATCCTTTATTTTTGAAATCTTATCAATACCCCGGGTCTTTGTATAGTGTTTTTTGTTCCAGTTATTCTCTGTTATTAGTTGAGAGAGAAACAGATATTTACCTGTACGGTGTTCCACAAGCAGGATAATAAAATATCAATCCTGTTTCCGAATGCCTCATTACCCGGCATGCCCTATATACCCGGTATGACTGAAATTGAGATCAATAAAGAATTCAAACCAGAGCCGAATTTTAAAACGTATCTCTTCATCAGTGTGCTGATATTGTTCGCCTTTATAGCACTATTCATGCTTGTGCTGGGATGGGCAGTTACTGAAGATATGACAGGAGTGACAGGGGCGGCAGTTATCCTTCTTGTTCTTCTCGTCCTTTTAGTTATATGGGTGCCTTTCTACTATGCTTCAGTGATATATCTCCTGACAGGAAACGAGATGAACTGGGCACGGGGTGTTTTATGGAAACAGACCGGCATTGTTCCATATAACCGGATTACCAATGTTGATATTGTCCAGGGGCCGCTCATGAGGATTTTTCATCTCTCAAATCTCCGGATACAGACGGCAGGGTACTCGGGAAATCAGATGGCTGAGATCCGAATCCAGGGCATCAGAGAGCCCAGACCCTTACGGGATCTCATCATGGGGTTTGTCCATGCAGGTGATGCGGTAGCGGCAACGACCGGTGCAGATATCAGACATACCCAAAAGCGGGAGGAACCGGAATTTTCTGACATGCTAACTGAACTGATAGCAATTCGCACCCTTCTTGAGCAGATAGAACGGAAAATCTGATACCAGTTCTCTCACCTTTTTTTTCGAAATTAGATATCTATATCGTGATTTCATGTGTAATCTGGCTTAAAGAATCACCAGGGTCATTGAGACCCTTTTTTAATTCTACAGAGAACCGATGATAATGCAAATCTATACCTGTTCTCATACAGATGAAAAGATATGCAACTGTATCCTCTGGCCATAGTTGTGAGCCTTATCCTCCTTGTCCCGGTCGTCAGTCTCGCCGGTACTCCTTCCGGTCTTGATAATATCACACTCAATGCTGCTTCTCTCAGCAATACTACGCTTACTGTCGATCTCTCAGTCTCTAATGATGAAGCTACAGTCCATGATACTCAGTATATTGCACTGTATCTCTGTGATGAGCAGGGAAACACAAAAGAAGCACGGTTTGTCAGCTGGACACTTGCTTTCCTACTTGCCCCGGGTGAGAGCAATGATATGGTGCTAGAAGCTCCCCTGCCTCCGGGATTAGAACCGGGATTGTACTATGTCTATGCAGTAACCTCCCCAACCGATACGTTTCCTGGATCAAAACCCGGTATTATGTATGATGCAAAACCTGTACAGATCTATGACTACACAAAAAACATCCCCCTCCTTACCGGCGGCTATTCTGTCCGGGCCAGACAGACTGATTCAGGGAGTGAACCCCAATTTGCCATTACCAATGTCAGTATACAGGATAATAAAAGACAGTTTATTCCAGGTGAAGAGATTGCTATTACGGTTATCCTGACACGCAGGGGTAGTACTGGTTCTGACAGAGAAATACCCATTACAACCTGGCTGGGAAATTATGCACTTATTCCTAAGAATGCTATTGTGTCAGTGCCTGATACAGATGAACCAGTCTCTGATACCCTGACCTATCAGATTCCTGATGCGCTGATGCCAGGTGAGTATACCCTTGCTACTGCTCCCGGAACCAGCGGATCTGATACCAGTTCTCTTACAAAGACTCTGCCACTCCTTCTGTACAGACCAAGTGAGCGCCCGGTTCCTGCTTATTGTGGAGCTGATGCCCTCAATTACAAGATGATATCTGTCACAGCAGTATCATAACGCTGTTCTCTGGATGGATACTATCAGATATACAATGCTTCAACATTTTTCGTAGCTATAACAACCTATTAGTTCCTTTTTTGCATATTGTACTATAATGATCTGTTGCAAAAGCAACAACTGAGGTCTTTTATGAATCAAAACATGAACCTGTATTTTGTGCTTCTCCTTGCCGGATGTATGCTTGGGTGTATCTTCACCCCTGCAACAGCATCTTATGGAGAACTTGAGATGGTATACCATGATGTGACGATCGGGGAGGAGAATACTCTTCTCAACCTGGATGTAACCGTAAACAACATCGGTGAAGAAGAGAGTGAATATTGCCTTTTAGACATCTTTGCATCCCCATCTCCTGACACCACCATAGATGCTGCATTTCTTGGATGGGCTTACATTCCACCCATGCAGGTCGGAGAGAGTAAGGATTATCAGATACAGATGAGCATGCCATCTGATCTTACAGAAGGAGAGTTTTATCCAACAGCGATGATTGCCTGTTATGACCTTACTGTCTCATATCCTGAACAGATGCTGATGAGCCCGGGTCCTGGTATCAGTCTCTATGCTGTATCTGATTCTGATGTCTCATGTGACGGACCGGATTACACTATTACAGATGTATCCATCCCTGATACGCCAACCGCCTACACGGATCTTGATAATGTTGATGTGACGGTTACGGTTATTAACAATGGTAATGATGATACCACAACTTCTGTCATCCCTATCCATGCCTACCTGGGTGACCGGGAACTGGGACCTCTTACTGCTGTTATAGAACCGCTAGGTGCCGGGGAAGTAACCTCTGAGAAGCTCGTCTATCTCATCCCTGAATATCTGGCACATGGCTCATATCCACTAACCTTTATTATCGATCCATACCGGGAAAACATTCTTTGTGGCCTATCTGATGATATATTTGAGACCGGAAAAGAGGTCACAATAACAACTAATTAGTCCCTTTTTTTGGTATCGTTTTGTATAGTGTACAGTGATTATCTGTTGCAAAAGTTATAACTAAGGTCTTTTATGAATCAAAACATGAACCTGTATTTTGTGCTTCTTCTTACCGGATGTATACTTGGGTGTTTCTTTACCCCTGCAGCAGCATCTTTTGGAGAACTGGATATTATATACCATGATGTGACGGTCGGAGAGGAGAATACTCTTCTCAAACTGGGTGTAACCGTAAACAACATCGGTGAAGATGAGAGTGAATATTGCCTTTTAGACATCTTTGCATCCCCATCACCTGACACCACCATAGATGCTGCATTCCTTGGATGGGCTTACATTCCGCCCATGCAGGTCGGAGAGAGTAAAGATTATCAGATACAGATGAGTATGCCATCTGATCTTACAGAAGGGGAGTTTTATCCAACAGCGATGATTGCCTGTTATGACCTTACCGTCTCATATCCTGAACAGATGCTGATGAGCCCTGGTTCTGGTATCAGTCTCTATGCTGTATCTGATTCTGATGAATCATGTGATGGACCGGATTATACCATTACTGATGTATCAGTCCCTGTGACACCATCTACCTATAAAGATCTCGATGATTTTGATGTGACGGTTACTGTTACTAACAACGGCAATGATGATACCAGCAGTTCAATCATTCCTATTCATGCCTATCTGGGGGACCGGGAACTGGGACCTCTTACTGCTGTTATAGAACCGCTCGGTGCCGGGGAAGTAACCTCTGAGAAGCTCGTCTATCTCATCCCTGAATATCAGGCACGTGGCTCATATCCCCTGACCTTTATTATCGATCCGTACCAGGAAACCATGCTTTGCAGTCTTTCTGATGATGTTTTTGAGACAGGAAAGGAGATAATCATTGCAGAAGATCTCCCTGATATAGCAGTTAATACACCTGCAACACCAGGATATTTTCCGGCGTATAAAGATGATGCAGAGTGTGCTATCTGTGATCATCTGGTTGATTTTTAACGAAATTGGATGCCAGACTGATTTTTAATCTCTTTTTCTTTTTGGGATAGTATTGCATCGATTTCTTTGATATCCAGATAATTATCTCTTTTAAGTGGAACCATGGCGGTTTTCATACATCCGCATCACAAACAGGTACGCCATCTCATACAGGAAACTGACTGATTGACTAGGAAATTCCCACACCAGCCAAAAGATAGATACCTGACTTTGAAGAAATATATAGGACTCACAATGTGGAGTTGTCTTTTCATTCAGGAGCGAGGGTAGCCAAGTGGTCAAAGGCGTCTGACTCAAGATCAGATCACGCAGGTGTTCGCGGGTTCGACTCCCTCCCCTCGCACTTTTCTTGTTTATCTGATACCTGAACGTATCCGGATCGTATATAAGAACCATGTGTTCTTTCGCAACATTAATGCACTAATCTGATACAGTATGAGTAATGTTTATTCCCTGGTACAGTGTCTTTGTTACCTTTGGATCAGGATGCATCCTGTTGTATCTCTCCCTTCTTGTGTACCGGCAAAAACAGATTGTCGGCCATTCCATTTTCTGGATTATTCTTCTCCTGTATTCTGTCATATGCCTGATCTTTAGCATCAACAGTCTTGGCATCATTATTCCTGATGTCGGTCCCTATCCTGTATCACTGCATCTCTATTGGATCTATTACACCTGTTTTTACTTCCTCCCGGGGGCTATTTTACTTTTTTGCCTGAAATACTGCGGAAAAACAGAATATATCACTCCCACAACAATTATCCTCCTCTCGATAATTCCCACTATTTTTAGCTTTATCAGGTTTGAACAATTCTGGGGATTTTTTCCAGTCCTGTTTCAGCATCTGGAATCAATAGGATTTCTTGAATTTTTCCACATCTTTGTTTATGTTTATCTTTATGGGATCCTTTTCGTTGCGGATATTTTCCTGTTACGACAGTATATGTATGTATCAAAAAAATTCAGGCCACAGATCATTTTCCTGATCATAGGTACTTCAATACCCTTTCTTATCGATATCCTAACAGATGGCAACTACCTTCCAAGTGGGATGGATGTCTCGATTTCAGGATTTTTTCTTGCTTTTGGGGTATTATATTATGAGATGCTGGCATATTCCCCGGTATTCCGGGAGAGGTTCTTCGAGGTAGCAGATACCGGGTTGCTGGTATTAAATGAGAAACAATTAATCCTTGACATGAATCCTGTTGCTGAACACCTCTTAAATATCCCGTTACGGGAAGCTTTTGGGAAAAACCCATCGGAAATTCCAGCTATGCCTCCTGAATTCAGATCTGTGCTGGAACAGGAAACCCTGACCGATTCGCAGCCCCATTTTTCAGTTTCCGGACCGGAAAAAGCCTGGTATAATATATCTGTAAAATGGTTCCCGGAAAAAATCGGTGCTGACGGAGTATACCTTATTATCATTACAGATATCACGAGAAATATTATCCTTGAGAAGGAGGTATCGCGGTATACTATCAGGCAGTACAAAGAGAAAGAGATTACTGCCCGGGAAATTAAATACAGGGAATTTTTCAGATCGAGTAAAGATCCAATCCTCATCCTGTCAGATCGTAAGATAATCGAGTGTAACCAGGCTGCTTTGCAGTTGTTTGGAAAGGAGAGAGATGAGATTATTGGAGAAAATCCGGTTATTTTCTCATCACCGGTTCAGAAAAACCAGGATGATGTGACTGAGAAGTTTCAATACGCAATAGTTAATGCTGCTGCGGGAAACAGAGTTGTCTTTCCCTGGGTTTTTACCTCAAACAAAAAGGATATCGATGCAGAGGTAACCCTTAAGCTACAGATATATTACAATCAGGACGTTGTCGAGATGACTATCAGGGAACTTCCCGGGGCATACAAAAAGTAACCGTTCGTTTCTCATACCGGATTTTAAAAGGACAGGTTTTTCTACCTGACCTATATGAAGCAGGACCAGTGTAATACTCTTGAATAGTCTATTTACCTCTGATTATTTTGTTCAAGGAATTATACATCATCACAAATCCATTCAGCATAGGTTATCCCGATACCATGTGCCAAAATTTTGTTTCCATTGCAGCCTAAGTTTGCCACTTGGTCTAAGAAGGTGCTTCATCCTCCTAAAATCTCCAAAAAAG
>CAYRYR010000003.1:0-57225 GCA_964428385.1 uncultured Methanoregulaceae archaeon | reverse complement strand
GGGTTCGTAGCTCAGTTAGGTAGAGCGCCTGGCTTTTAACCAGGTGGTCGGGGGTTCAAATCCCCTCGAGCCCGTTTGCTACTGTATCGTAGTTTTTCTGTCAGTAATCTGGCGAATGCATTCCACAGAGGGGGTTTTTGGCGTTGATCGCCCAACAATTAAATGTGCTTAAACATGAAATGGTACCTGAACATAGTATTATGAGTGACGAGGAGGTTCAGGCGCTTTTTTCTCGTTACGAAATATCGGCAGAGCATCTGCCAAAGATATATCATGATGATCCGGCTGTTCTTGCAACGAATGCCAAGATCACTGATGTTATAAAAATTGTTCGAAAAAGCAGGACGGCTGGACGTGCTGAATCCTACCGGCTTGTAGTAAAAAGACCCAAAAAATAAAATTGGGGCTGATTCATCTGATAGACAGGAGTATTTTATCTCAAGCCTATTTTGCCCGCGATCATGTAGCCCGCCATCAGCTTGATTCATACAATTATTTTCTGAAGAATAATCTGCAGAATGTTGTTGCAGAACAGAAAGTCATTGAGACTGATATTGAACAGCGTGGAAAAGGGAATGATGCGGTTTCTGTTGAGCTTGGAGAACTCACCGTGCTAAAACCACTTGTGCGGGAAGCTGATGGTTCGCAGTCAGAACTCTTCCCTTGTGAAGCACGGCTTCGTAATATTACCTATGCAGCACCTATCCAGTTACAATTAACTCTTGTACAGGGTGGGGTCAGACAGGAACCGGTAACTGCCACCATTGGGCAGCTGCCCATAATGGTTGGTTCCACTGCCTGCAATCTGTATGGTATGAACGATCAGGAACGGACAGAACATGGGGAAGACCCCCTTGATCCCGGTGGATATTTCATCGTAAACGGCACAGAACGCGTTTTAATGACGCTTGAAGATCTTGCTTCAAACAAGATAATGACTGAATATACCGAACGGTATAATGAACGTATCTATGTAGCAAAAGTATTTTCACAGTTTCGTGGATACCGTGCCCTGGTGGTCGTTGAGAGGAATCGTAAAAACCTCCTTGAGGTTACGTTTCCATCAGTTGCTGGTCACTTGAAATTTGTTGATTTGATGCGTGCGCTGGGTATGGTAAATGATGAAGAGGTTGTCAAAGCGGTATCAACAGACGAGGAGATCCTCACCTTTATGATGCAGAACCTTGAAGAGAGCGAGTGTGAGACCATTGAATGTGGTGTCATGTATGTCGGTAAGAAACTCGCTCCTAACCAGACCCGTGAATACCAGCGGAAACGAGCAGAATTTGTACTTGATAACTATCTTCTTCCTCATTTAAACTATATGATGCCACGTATTGTTGATGAAGAGGATGAAGAGTGTATGCGGCAGGTTCGCGGTGTGCGTCTTGCAAAAGCTCATTTCCTTGGAAGAATGGCTGAATCATGTTTTGATCTGGTACTGGATCGCAGGCGTATTGATGATAAGGACCATTACTCTAACAAACGGCTTAAACTGGCAGGAGATCTGATGGAAGATCTCTTCAGAATATCACTCAACCGGCTTACGCGGGATATCAAATACCAGCTTGAGCGTGCCAGTATGCGGCACCGTGATCTCTCTATTGCAACAGCTGTACGTGCTGATGTTCTTACGGAGCGACTGTTACATCCACTAGCGACTGGAAACTGGGTCGGTGGAAGAACGGGTGTTTCCCAGTTGCTGGATCGTATTGATCATATGAGCGTCCTTTCTCATTTAAGGCGTGTAATATCACCACTATCACGTTCTCAGCCACACTTTGAAGCGCGTGATCTCCACCCGACACAATGGGGTCGAATATGCCCGAGTGAGACTCCTGAAGGTCCAAATTGTGGTCTTGTAAAGAACTTTTCACAGATGGTAGAGATAAGCAAAGGGGTTCAGGATGACACTGAGATTATCCGTCTCTTATATACAATTGGAGTTGACCAGATTCGGAGTGAGATCAAATGATAGCCAGTAAATCGCGTGTATTTGTGGATGGTGCATTAATTGGTCTCACAGACAATCCTACAGAACTGGTTGAGCGTGTCCGTGTAATGCGCAGGCAGGGGGCTATCTCAACTGAGGTAAATTGCTCATATAAAGAGTTCAATGGCGATGTTATCATCCATACAGATCGGGGACGTGCAAGACGACCGCTTATTGTTCTCCAGGATGGCAAACCGGTTCTTCCTGAAGATGAAATAGAGAAGCTCAGGATTGGTGATACTGATTACAAACATCTCATTCAGAAGGGATATATAGAATTTATTGATGCCGAAGAGGAAGAAGACCTCTTACTCGCAATCAATCCTGAAGATATTACGCCTGAACACACTCATCTTGAGATTGATCCTTCCCTTATCCTTGGACTCGGTGCGGCTCACGTACCTTTCCCTGAACATAATGCAAGTCCGCGTGTTACCATGGGGGCTGGAATGGTCAAACAGGCGCTTGGATTTGCATCGGCGAACATGAAGCTTCGTCCTGATACCCGTGGTCACCAACTGCATTATGTCCAAAAACCACTTGTTCATACCCAGACATCAAAAGTCATAGGTTCAGATGACCGGCCGGCTGGTCAGAACTATGTTGTTGCTATCCTGAGTTATGAAGGATATAATATTGAGGACGCACTTGTTTTCAATAAATCCTCAATTGAACGTGGCCTTGGAAGATCTCATTTTTACCGGACATACGAAGGAGAAGAGCGACGGTATCCTGGAGGTCAGCTCGACCGTATAGAGATCCCTGACGAAGAGGTAACCGGAGCTCATGGAGCAGATTACTATGCAAATCTTGATGATGATGGTATCATTAATCCAGAGACTGTTGTACGGGAAAAAGATGTTATCATTGGCAAGACCTCACCACCACGATTTTTAGAAGAACCAACGAGTGAGCTTATTGCCGTTGAAAAACGGCGTGACACCTCAGTGACAATGCGTAGTAACGAACACGGGATTGTCGACACAGTTATTCTGACTGAAGGAGAGAACAACTCAAAGCTGGTTAAGGTGCGTACCCGTGATCTTCGGATTCCTGAAGTCGGTGACAAGTTTGCTTCCCGCCACGGGCAGAAGGGAGTGGTAGGATTGATAGCTCCTGCAGTCGATATGCCTTTTACCGCAAACGGAATGACTCCAGATCTTGTTATTAATCCCCATGCTATTCCCTCCCGTATGACTATTGGTCATATGCTTGAGATGCTCGGAGGCAAGGTAGGGTCGATGGAAGGACGTCGTATCAATAGTACTGCATTCTCCGGGGAAAAAGAGGAAACTCTGAGAGCATCGTTAAAACAGCATGGGTTTTCGCACACTGGCCGTGAAGCGATGTGGGATGGCATCACCGGGCGGCGTTTTTCAGCAGACATCTACATTGGTGTCATCTACTATCAGAAACTGTACCACATGGTCTCATCAAAGATGCATGCACGATCGCGTGGTCCTGTTCAGGTTCTTACCAGGCAACCGACTGAAGGACGTGCCCGTGAAGGTGGTCTTCGGTTTGGTGAGATGGAGCGTGATGTGATGATAGGTCATGGTGCTGCCATGGCGTTAAAGGAACGATTGCTTGAAGAATCTGATAAGGTAACTGAATATGTCTGTGCCAGGTGTGGTATGGTCGCCATGCTTGATAGGAAACTGAATACAACCCGTTGCCTTACCTGTGGTGGCGATACTGAAATCTACCAGGTAGAGATGAGTTATGCATTTAAATTATTACTCGATGAGATGAAGAGTATGGCTATCGCACCACGGATGCGTCTTGAAGATGTGGTATAGGGAGGTTAGGAAGATATGCCAAGCCCAAAACGAATAGGAAAAATAGATTTTGGCCTGCTCTCCCCAAAAGAGTTTCGGCAGATGAGTGTCAGAAAGATCATCTGGGCAGACACGTATGATGATGATGGATTTCCCTATCCACAGGGATTAATGGATCTCCATCTTGGGGTAATTGATCCAGGTCTCAGATGTAAGACCTGTTCCCAGAAATCAGGGGAATGTCCTGGTCATTTTGGACATATAGAACTCGCGAAGCCTGTCATTCATGTCGGGTACACGCGGTTAATAAGAAAACTGCTTCGTGTCACGTGCCGTGAATGTGGCCGACTTCTCCTTTCATCCGATGAGATTGAAAAGATCATCGGCACTGAGGTCTCTGCAACAGGAGATTCGCTAACCGAGAAGGATATTAAGAAAGAACGTGTTTGTCCACATTGTGCAGAACAACAACTCAAGATTAATTTTGAGAAACCAACGACGTTTGCTGAGATTGCAACTGATGAACGTGGGAAAAAAGTAGAGAATAAACTGACTCCTGCTGATATCAGAGCACGGCTTGAGAAGATACCTGATGAGGATCTCCGTCACCTTGGAATAGATCCTGATGTTGCCCGCCCTGAATGGACCATCCTAACCGTGCTTCCAGTCCCGCCTGTCACGATGCGCCCATCCATTATTCTTGAGAATGGTCAGCGGTCTGAGGATGACCTGACGCACAAGCTCGTTGATATCATCAGGATTAATCAGCGGTTTAAAGAGAACCAGGATGCAGGGGCACCTCAGCTTATCATTGAAGATCTTTGGGAACTGCTTCAGTACCATGTAACAACGTATCATGATAACGAAGTTGCTGGGTGTCCACCTGCACGTCATCGAAGTGGCCGGCCCCTAAAAACTCTTTCTCAGAGATTAAAGGGAAAAGACGGGAGATTCAGAGGAAGTTTATCAGGTAAACGTGTAAACTTTTCTTCCCGTACTGTTATCTCTCCAAATCCGAACCTATCAATCATTGAGGTTGGAATTCCATTAAAGATAGCAAATGAGATGACCATTCCTGTCAGGGTAACAAGTTTTAATATCGAAGAATTACGTGAGATCGTGAAAAACGGTCCTGATCGCCCGAATGTAAAGGATCCGTGTGGTGCGAATTATGCAATTCGTCCTGACAAACGCAGGGTCAGACTCACTAGTGGTTCAACTCCGGAAGATGGGAACCTTGAATTCATTGCTGAACAGATGGAGCCTGGATGGACTATAGAGCGTCATCTGCGTGATGGAGATATTGTACTCTTCAATCGTCAGCCATCACTGCACCGGATGAGTATCATGGCTCACCGGGTCAAGGTAATGGATGGCAAGACGTTTCGGTTAAATCCTGCAGTCTGTCCTCCATATAATGCTGATTTTGATGGTGATGAGATGAACTTGCACATTCCTCAGACAGAAGAGGCACGAGCAGAAGCATTTTTGCTTGCAAGTGTGCAGGAAAATATTCTATCACCACGGTTTGGCGGACCGATTATCGGCGGTATCCATGATCATATATCTGGAATTTTCCTTCTTACTCATACGAAACGCTGGTTTACAAAAGGGGATGCTATCAGTATGCTCAGGAATTTCAATTTTGATCGGATGGGTGACCCTGATAAAATTGAGGATGGCATTCCGTACTGGACCAATAAACAGATATTCTCTAAAATACTCCCAGATACACTGAATATGGTGTTTCAGGCATCTTCATGTGAAGGATGCGATGAATGTCTGAAAGAAAATTGTGACCGTGATGCCTATGTCAAAATCATTGATGGGATATTACAAACAGGTACAATTGATAAAAAGGCTATCGGTGCATTTGATGGTGCCATCGTTCATCGTATCATCAGACAGTACGGGCATGCACGGGCAGTGCAGTTTATTGATGATGTCACCCGCCTCTCAATTCGTGCTATCATGTATGACGGGTTTACGTTTGCAATTGATGATGAAGATCTCTCTAAAAGTGATTATGGGCAGATTCGTGAAGTACTTGAACGGGCAGCCCATGATGTAAAACGCCGAATCCAGATCTATGAAGACGGACAACTAGAGCCGATGCCGGGAAGGACCGAGGAAGAGACACTTGAGATGCAGATCATGCAGGTGCTTGGAAAAGCCCGTGATAATACAGGAGAGATAGCCGGACGGCACCTTGGTCTTTCAAACAGCGCTGTTGTTATGGCGGTATCAGGAGCTCGAGGTTCTATGCTGAACCTGACACAGATGGCAGGCTGTGTCGGTCAGCAGGCTGTTCGTGGTGAACGTATTATGCGTGGATATGAAGATCGGACCCTTCCACATTTCAAGAAAGGAAACCGGGGTGCAGAAGGTCATGGTTTTGTCATGAATAGTTACAAATCCGGACTCAATCCAACTGAATTCTTCTTCCATGCGATTGGAGGGCGTGAAGGTCTTGTCGATACTGCAGTCAGAACCAGTCAGAGTGGGTATCTGCAGCGGCGGATGATAAACGCGCTTCAGGATCTTAAAGTAGCATATGATGGGACTGTCAGGACTACCGGAGGTCGGATTATACAGTTCAGCTATGGGGAAGATTCTACAGATCCGATGAAGAGCAGTTTTGGACAACCGGTTGATGTCAAGGGCATTGTTGAGAATATCCTCAAGGAGGCGGTTTGAATGTCTAAAGGACTGACAACCAACCAGGCAATTGCAATTGAAGTACTCTCCTACTTTGCAGATCGTAAGATTACCAAGAAATTTCCAGATGATGTACCTGATCAGATTCGCGAATTTCTTTTGACGATGTATGAAGACCAGAAGAAGGTAGAAGATCCTGATTTCATTCTTGATGATGCCGGGTTTACTTCAGAGATGGACAATCTTATTGTATCAGGCCAATTTAAAGACTGGTTAGAGGAGGTCTTTCGTCCTCTGGCAAACGAAGTATCAGATGATGACAATGAGTTTGAAACTGAAAAAACCGACTTTGTAAAACCCCCTATCATTCCAGTTACAAAACCCTTTGTACCTGATAAAAAATCACAGGAAGTCAGGGATTTTTTTGCGATTCATCAGGTTATGGGATCAGAAATCCCTGAACTCCCAAAGAAGATCGAGAAGATCTTAAAAGATAAAATACGTGACATAAAAAAAGAGGATAATCCCACATTCCGGCTTACTCAGAAACAATTTTCTCTGTATCTCAATGAGATAGCAGGAAGTCTGGGATTTGATGCATGGCTCTGTGTAACATTTCCCCTTTCAGAAAATGAATCTGGTGCAGCCAGAGATGATATGAGTGCGGGTGCTATGTATGCTGAATTACATGTCCCCCTCCCTGATTGGGTTGATTCCGACCGTTTTAACAGGCTTGAACGGTTTAACCGGGATAAATTTGGCTGGCTGATGCGTGATCATGCTAAAGAACTTGAGGAACTCTTAGAGTATCCTTCTGTTATTTCCCGTGTTCATGAACGAATTTTTTCCTTAATAGAAAAGGATCTTCCGCATCAGACAAATACGGATTTGGTCACAATCATACTAAACCGGGAACTGGAAGGATTGGAAAATCTGTCCCGGATAATCACTGATGATCAGTTTGATCGGATTCTCATACAGATGGTGGACGAATATGAGCATACTCGCATTGAGCCCTGTGAAGCCGTTGGCGTTATTGCTGCCCAGTCAATAGGTGAACCAGGTACACAGATGACGATGCGAACGTTTCACTATGCTGGTGTAGCTGAGATCAACGTCACGTTAGGTTTGCCACGTCTCATTGAGATTATGGATGCGAGGAAAGAGCCATCCACACCAACAATGACCATTTACTTAAGGAGTGGCTATGCAACAGATCGTGACAAGGCCCGGGAAGTCTCCTGGCAGATAGAAGCAGCGCGTCTTCAGGAATTTGGGGATATTACAACAGATATGGAGAATATGCAGATTGTTGTTACCCTGAATAAGCAGGTCTGTGATAAGAGGAAAATTTCTGTCGCTGATATTCTTGATGCGGGTCCTCGCAAGATTAAGGATCGTCGTCATTACCGTGACTTTGAGTGTGATATTAATGAAACGGATGCAAAACTCACATTTATCCCTAAAGATCGGGAGAGTTATCAGAATCTGTTTCAGCTTAAAGAGCATGTCAGAAACGTCATTGTGCAGGGTATTGATGATATTGAGCGGGTTGTTGTGAGAAAAGAAAATGGTGAATATATCCTCTATACCGAGGGTTCGAACCTAAAAGATGTCTTTGCCGTAAACGGGGTAGATACCACACGAACGAGGACGAACAACATCAATGAGATTTCACATGTTCTCGGGATTGAAGCTGCACGTAATGCCATAATTTATGAAGCTCTAGCCACACTTGGTGAACAGGGTATCATGGTAGATGTTAGACACATCATGATGGTAGCTGATATGATGTGTATGGAAGGCGAGGTCAAACAGATTGGTCGCCACGGTATTGCAGGAGAGAAAGAGAGTGTCCTGTCCAGAGCAGCATTTGAGGTCACGGTTAATCATCTGCTGGATGCAGCAGTAGCGCATGAATGTGATGTGCTCTGTGGTGTGACAGAGAATGTTATCGTAGGCCAGCCGATTCAGCTCGGGACTGGAGATGTTAAATTAGTTGTAAAACATAGATAATAGGAAGAATTGATATGGATTTCAATACATCACTTCGCAGAGCAATTAAGACAGGGAATGTAATTCTTGGACAAAATGAAACCAGTACCTGTATTGAAGAGAATAAAGCACAACTCGTTGTAATGGCTCAAAATTGTCCTGCAGCGTTTAGAAAAGTGCTAGAAGAAAATGAGAAAATTTCTCTGCATATCTATGATGGTTCGAGTGTTCAGCTTGGACGTGCATGTGGTAAGCCTTTCATGGTCAGTGCCCTTGCAGTTGTTGAACCAGGAGAATCAGATATCCTTTCTCTCATCCGGTAGGTCAGCATATGGGGGTGGTTCTCAACGAAGAGAGCATGGCTCGTATCGCACAGTTTGAGAAAATGACAGGTGCGGGGAGCAGAGACTGTATCATGGATGAAGAACATGAGCGGATGATATTTGTCGTGAACACCGGGGAGATGGGATTTGCCATCGGTAAAAAGGGTGTTAATATCAAGAAAGCAGCGGATGCTTTTGGAAAAGAAGTGCAGGTGGTTGAGTACTCTGATGATGCTGCACAATTTTTGAGAAACTGCTTTCATCCGGCACAGATTAAAGAGATACAGTTCACAGAAGTCGATGATGGCAGGATTGCCCATGTCATGGTCAGAGATGATGATCGGGGAATTGCTATTGGAAAAGCCGGTCGTAATATTAACCGTGCTAAGGAACTTGCCCTAAGACAGCATCAGATTGTTAATGTAATTCTTGAGTAATACTGAGTGTAAGACTCAGATCTATTTTTCTGATTTTTTTAATTCCTTTCCCTGAGTCCCTTCTAAATGAAGGTAAAGTGTCATAACTAATATATGCTTTTAAGAAAGATAGACAGTTATGTCTAAAACAAAAAAAATTGCGTTTCTTATTGGGGTGATTGTGATTGGGCTGATTTTTGGATCCTTTGTACTGGCACAGGATCAGGTAATACAGCCCCCAAAAGAGAATGAAGTTGCAGTCCAGACAAATCAGATGGGAAAGGATTACACGTTTATTTTCCGTGGTGGGGCCGGACAGTCCCTGGTGAAACATATTGGAATTGAGCTGATAGCTCCTGATGGGATGGTACAAACCGGTGAACTATCAGCAGATCGTGTAGGTAATGAGATTGTGATGACTGGCACTGGGTGTGGAGATCGGATTCGTATCACGGTTACCTATATGAATGGGTATTATTATGTCATATCTGATGATGTGATGCAGATTCTGTCGGGTTACTGTAATAAAAATCTTGAAGTTGCGCCAAATTCATGTGAGGGTGCTTCTGCTTCACCCTACATGCAGCCAGGGGAAATTCAGAGTCCTCCCGTTGATATGAGTGTAATTATCCAGGCCAATCCAGATGTAAACACGCTTGAGGTTCAGTTCCGTGGTGGATTTGGGCAGAATATCATTTCATCCATAGAAGTTGAGTTTATTCAGCCTGATGGAACCCATGAGATAAAAGAACTCGGAAATGCATCTGGTGATGAGGTCACCTTTGCAGCATCACAGTGTATAGGCCGGCTTGTTGCAACAGTATACTTTATGGATGGTTCGTCATATCGGTTCTATGATAATCTCATAAAATTTGTGGGCAAAATCTAATACTGACTCTACCCTTTTTATTTCACTATTGAAAAAGCGGATATAATAATGTAATCCTCTATGAAAAATAGCGGACCTGAGGGGATTCGAACCCCCGACATTCGGGTTAGAAGCCCGACGCTCTATCCTGGCTAAGCCACAGATCCGTGCCTGTATATATTGCTCATCCAAGGCAATTAAGATTTGGTTTTTCTCATTCAAATTAAAGAGAGAAAAATTATCTGGCATGAAATCGTGCAGGGCGCACAACATCAACTTTTCGGGGTTTGGTTAATGAACATTCTGTAATGGATTTTATTGTTGAATTTCCTATGTATTTTGTTTTAATTCGTGCATAGGTTCGTTCCTGTTCTACAATGTAGATCCCATGCGCGGCATCGATATATTGTTTTACATTAATACTGATAGCAATTATCTCAAGAATGATTCCGGTATCACCTGGATTGAGGTCCTCGCATGTAACTGATGTCATAAAAATCTGTTCGCCTGGGTTCATGCTGGCTACTGAGATGATATTATGTGCACTGTTAAGTTCAATGGTCCGGGGGATCCCTTTTTGTAATTCTTTTATGACATTTCCTGTGATTCCTGTGAGTACAATACATTCCATTCAGATCACCCGTACATCGGAAGATTTTCAGGTTTTATTGGTTGTTCTTCGTTAGCAGTCTGAACTTCCGCAGCCAGTTGGTGCATAGATGCTTCTATCTCTTCTGCCTGTTCGTATAAAGGTTCGATATTAATGCCAAGGGAGAAGAGTTTGTTTACAATATCAACAATGGCTGCTGCAGCCCGTGGATCAGGTGCATTAATAGTCTCTCCCATCAGTCCGAGAGCTGGTATTCCTCGTATTTTGCATTCAATGAGGATACTAGCAGCAATTCCTGAAATACTTCCAATTGGGAGAACATATGCCATATCTCCTATCTTTTCCAGCATCTCTGTATTGGTTGCAACACAAAACTGCCGTTTTTCGTTCTCATTGGTGATAATTCCTGCAAGATTAATAACTGCCCTGACCTCATGCGGTTCAATCCAGTTTATGATTGCATCAGCAACTTCATAGCAGATAGCAGGGGGAATTGGAATGTCTGCAAGAATTGCAATAAGTCCTTCACGCTCATAAATTCTGACCGGGATATTGATAATTCCATTTCCCATCATGGCCATAGGCGGAAAGAACCTGCTTGTTATCCATCCAATCTCAGTGAATTGCAGCTGTTCTATTAGATATGCCAGAGAGATACTACCTACCAGTCCACTACCGGGAAATCCGATGATAACATGAGAATCCTTCTGTTTCGGTGGAGGAGCATTCACAATCACATCAGTTCTATCTACTTGTGTCATTACATTACAATAATCGCACTGCTAGAAAAAAGAATATGATTCTATTTTTTGAGGTTTAAGATCTGAATTCAAAAACCATCATTCACCATATGTATTAAGGTTTATTGTCTTAATTGTTCATATGAGAAAAAGTTATCACTCATAGTTGACAGAATATGAAGCGGGTGTTTATCAGGCTATGTTATTAGCGCGATTTTTGATATACAGAGATCAGTAAGGTATTTGTAACGAAACATGATATTATAAAGCAGGTCAACCTATTTGGAACAGCCTATCTGAAAATACGGCATAGAAGGTATGCACCTGTAAAGTGTTATGTTATGCTAGATATGCATTCAGAAGTATTATTGAACGCTTTATCATAATTTATGTAAGAAGGAAATCGTCCAAACGCGCACACAAGAGCACTCTGTTGTGTAAGGTAAACGCTTAAAAGTATGCACCCGACTCAAAGTTGTGTAAATGCCAAGGGAGTGTACTGATACCAATTCGAAAGAATAATGTCAACGTATGGCATGTAACCCTCTGAAAATGGAGAACAATATGCAGGAATATAAGGTAAAACGGACTGTAATTAAGGAACTTGAGAACAATATCTCATCGCAGCTGACCGAATGCTTTGGGGTGACCCCTCAGATAGAAAAGGGACACTACTGGATCCAGTTCGGTATCCTTGAAAAACTAGAAGTATGGGTAGGAGAGACGAAAAAAACTATTATTGTTAATACAGTCACCAAGGAAGGGATTGAAGATGATGAACTCATCCTTGATACTAACAGGCGCTTTAGAAAGTATCTTGATGCGGTGACCGGATACAAATCAAAAGAACGTGCTAAAAATATGAAAAGTATAGAATAAGAAATTTTCACTTTTATTCTATAATTATTGCAGGTTTGAAGGGAAGGGCAGATTGAGCTTTTGAATGATGGCATTCATCAGCTCTATTAACGGTCACAGAAAGTGAAAACTCGCTCTCAAGAAACTCTTTTGCCTTGGTAAATAATTCGAATTCATCGGGATGCCTTAATATCAGCGTTGTAATAAGATCAGGCGGGAGCCGGTGGATATGTGAAATACATTGTTTCACCGTGTCAGAAGCTACTTTTCCTCGTTGCTTCATTGCATCATCCTGCATAATGTCACGCATGATTGTTTTTTTATCAGGTGCATCTGCAATCTGTGAGAAGACATCCCATTTCCATTCAGGAGAGACACAGATAATTACCGCTTTTGGTTTTATCTTAATTATTCTGATAATTGATTCGATATCTTCAACAGTTCGTACAAGCAATTCTTCAGCAAGTTCAGCTTCCTGATTGATGGCCGCTTCATCGACTACAGGCCAGGGTGCAAATGAAACAAGATCTCCTTCATTCATCTCATGGTACAATTCTTCGCATATGTATGGGATGATGGGAGCAAACAGACGAACCCAGATGGATGCAATAGGACAAAGATTTTTACTGGCATCTTCTGCATCTTGTATTCCGGTTCTTCTTTTATACCATTTTAGATCGGTCTCTACCGTATAGAATATTTCATGAAGAGCCTGGCGTGTCTGGAACCGCTCCATAGCTTCTGTTGCTTTTTTAATATGATCCTGCATTCGTGAAATCATCCAGATATCTATAGGGCTTGAAGGTCCTCTCGCCTCCATGCAGTTTCGTACAGTTGTAGCAAATCGTTCAATTTGTTTTTTAGTTGACGAAACAAGATCATTTCTCCAGTCAAAATCCTGCCAGGGTTCTCCACTTCCAATCAGAAACATCCTGACGGTATCAGCACCGAAATCGGTGATGGCATCTTCAAGCAAGTAGACATTCCCTTTTGATGATGACATCTTTGCACCGTTTAAGAGTCCCATTCCAAAGACAACCATCCCCTGAGGGAGGAGTTCTTTTGGGAATATAGCACAGTGGTGAAATATCTGGAAGGTGAGATGGTTTGATATCAGATCTTTGGCAGAGAACCGGTAGTCATACGGGTACCAGTAGAGAAACTCTTCCCGAAGCTGGTCAAGAAGTTCCCGGTGGGGCAATCCTTCCTGTTCTGTTCCAAGGAATATGTAATCAAAGACTGCAGGTGTTAAAAGATCCGGGTCAATAGTTTTAATTCCGGCTGCAATGGTATAATATGCCATATATACCGTCGAATCTGATAATGGTTCGATAAGCCATTCCGGATCCCATGGTAACAATGTTCCAAGCCCGATGCGACGAGTACAAGCCCAGTCATTAAGCCAGTCAACAGTCCGATCAAATTCAGCGCGAACTTCGGGTGGAACAAGATCCATATGGTTTAATTGGGTATGGACCTGTTCTTTCCAGAGTGGGTCGCTGTAATGAAGGAACCATTGGTCGTGGAGAACCTTGACAAAGACTTTGCTGTTACACCTGCAAATAATGGGTCTGATATCAAACTCATACATGATGATAGAACCGTAATCCTCTGTGAGGAGTGTGCTTATCTCATCACGTGCAAATTTAACCGGTTTTCCTCCATACTGATCATACATTCTCCCGGTGGCATGTTCTGCAGAATAGATCTTTTGAGTCAGATCTTCTAAGTTCGGGTCTTCCTGATTGATAATATCAGCAGCTTCTACTGCTTCAATGGCAGGTGCGACACCATATCCTTCTACCTGTATTAGTCCGATTGGAACAATATCTGTGTATTTTCCCTGCCTTTGCAGGTCGCGGAGTGCAATATAATCGTAGGGAGCATGTGCAGGTACACTCATCACAAGACCTGTTGCCATATCGGGATCGACAAATACCGCAGGAAGTATTGGTACATCCCCACACAATGGATGATTCACTTTCTTGTCAATAAGGAGAGAACCATGAATAGTCCCTATCTCTTCTACTTCATGATCCTGAAGAGACATCTTCTCCATGGCTTCGCGGCTGAGAATCCATTCATCACCATCTATCCTGGCTCTGACATAGAGTGTATCTGGGTTGACCCAGAGATTGGTCACACCATACACTGTTTCGGGGCGTAAAGTTGCACACGGTATAAAAGCATTGTCATATCGAAACAGAATAAGAATAAATTTCTGAATGGCAGATGTATCTCCCTCAAGAAGGTCATGGTCCCCGACTGGGTTTTCACATTGGGGGCAGTATCTGACTGGATGTGCTCCTTTCACTACATGGCCACCTTCGCGAAGATGATACCACTGCCATTCAATAAACTTACTGTAGGTCGGTTCCACCGTGGTAAATTTTCTACTCCAATCAATAGAGAGACCCGCAATTTTCATTACCCGTTCGTATTCATTTGAGAAGTAGGTGACAATGTTTAAGGGATCAATGAAAGTCTGAAGAGTATCTTCAGGTACACGGTACAGATCCCGGTATAGATTAATCGCAGACTGATCCTGCTTTGCAATCCGTTTTGAGATCCCGATAACTGGTGCACCCGTGACATGAAATGCCATGGGGTACAACACTTCCCGCCCACGCATTCGCCAGAACCGGGCAATGACATCAGGAACGATGTAGGTTCTGCCATGGCCGACATGCATGGCACCACTTGGGTATGGATATGCAACATTCAGATAGAATTTTTCTTTTGTTGAGGGTGTTGCTTTAAATGCCTCTTCCCATTTCTGGATTAATTCATCAGTTTTGAATTTTGTCGTCGTTACGTCCACAAAGAATCACCTGCCGTTACACGGTTTTGAGTCGTATTGGTTCTCCATCTTCATATCTTCGAATCATTTCCTGGGCAATTGTACTATTTTTAGCAAGGTGTATCTCACCTGTTTCAGAGACTGTTGCAGTAAAGAGATACTCCCGTCCTGCAAAAACATCAACTATTTTGCCTTTATTTTCTAGTGATATGATGGCAAGTTGTTTTTTATCGATTCTGATATGAATGCCTTCAGAGACTTCTATTTCCTCTTCTGAGGGTGAAACCGGCAATTTGGTCTTTTCCAGGTTAGACTGAGGTCTGATATCTATCCCGACTCCGACTTTATTCACGATAGCAGCGATATTTTTACCTCCCTTCCCTATTGCAGCAGGTACATCCTTGTCATCAATAAAGACGATAGCTTTTGTGGCACTGAGCATCTCAACTGAAATCACTCCACTTGTATACCGTCCAATTTCCCGCTGGATGTCTCGCTCTGTTATCTCCCATGAGATGTTTTCTTCTTCGTCTTCTTCAGATTCATCAGGAGGGAATGTCTCTTTTTGAATTGGTTCCTGAGATCCCTCTTGTTTTACCGGGACTGGCTCGGGCTTTAATTCTGGTTTTTTAGGGATTTCTTTGGTATTTTCTTCGATTTTAACAGGAGATGTGACAGTTTCTTTTTTACGCGACAACACTGGCATGACGAAGGTCTCCTGTTCATAGGTAAAAATCTCAAAAACTGTTTTTCCATTCTCTGTTACTGATGTAACCGGTTGAAGAAGCATATTGTTATCAAATCCTTCAGGGATTTTGATATCGAATTCAGTTGAGAATATCTTCTCAATAGATCCGTCTCTGATAAAGATGATAGTTGAGCAGACCTGTGGAAGCACTGAAAAACCAACCCGGTTACAGAAGCGCTGCAGAGCTCCCTGGGGTGACTCTGCATGCATAACACCTATCATTCCGATTCCTGCTAGTTGCATATCAGAGAATGTTGGAAAATCTTCATTTTTATGCAGTCCATCAAAGATGACATAATCCGGACGAACAAGGAGGAGGAGATCTGCTGTGTTCTCCATGCTACCCTCAAGGGTGGTATATTGGGTGATATAGTCTGGAACCTGTAGTTCCCGTGGTGACTCCATCGTCTTGACTATATTTCCATTATCAGCAAGAAATAGAGCGATACTCTGTGCAAAGGTGGTTTTTCCAGAACCCGGTGGTCCTGCAATCAGGATTCCACCATGTTTTTTAATAATGAGTTCTTTGATAACTGATGCCTTCTCAAAGTCATCAAGAGAGAGATCTACAATAGGACGAACCGCAGTTATCTCCATACCATCAGAGAGTGGCCTGCGAGTGATGGCAATTCTCATGGATCCTATCTGGACAATTGTCATTCCCCGCTTTTCGATCTCAATAAATCCATCTGGATCGCGTTTTGCCCGTTCAAGGATCTCTTGTGCAATGATTCGTAACTCATATTCGTTTGACGGATAGTCACGTATTGTTACAAGTTCAGTCTTTCCGATACTCCCTTTCTTTGCGGCAGGACATGCCCTCTCTTTCAGATAAACCGCACTGGTGAACTCGTCAAAAAACTGATCTATGGCTAGTGGCGTAAAGTCTTCAATCTGGGGTTTTAAATAGATGACATCAAGTCCCTTTGCTTTTGCAACTTCAGACTGGACCACATCACTTGTGATAAAAAGAGCATTGTGATCTATTGCAACCTTCCTGATGAGTGCATCGATTTCCCCTCCACTTGCAAGTTTTACCTGCTCAAGTGTTGGTCTGACACCAATAAACTCGATCTCTATTGCACCCTCATTAGCGCGTTTACAGAGCGTTTGAAGTTCGACAAGTCCTGAAAATCCTATTTCACGTCCCTGGTTTGCCTGGGATTCAAGTTCTGCGACAACTGCCTCTGGTATTATTATTTTTGCCCCGTCATATTCTCCCGTATCTAATAACGAGGTGATACGTCCATCAATGACGACGCTTGTATCTGGTACTATTATCAAAAATATTCACCACTAATACGTAGGTCACTGATCCCTAATAGTATATAGCGCCCAGTTAGCGCGAATGATTTTTCTATGTACAAACAAGGTGCTTTTTTCTGATTCCTTTATCAGGTAAATGATGGCAGTAATTCGGCGCGGGAATAGATTTCAATGTACCAGCAATGGTACATTTCACCCAACCATTCATCTCCTGATATGCAGTTATACTAAGTTAATATATAAAAATTCACATATCCTTCTGTTAGACAAATCTACATTCCTGGATGCGTGTAAAAATAGTATGGAAAGAGGCATCATCCATTTTTTACCAGTCGTCATGAGACAGAGTATTTTTGAATTCTCCACAACTGCGTCCTGTACTATTAAACTCTCTAGTGTCTCATCAATATCATTTCTTTGTAGACTGGTTATGATACACCTCTTCTAAAGAAAATACCAGATATGCATTAGTTTCTGCATTAATCGTCCGATAGAAGCTGGAGAGATGACTGGTATGACCTGTTCCCTCTGTCTGCTCAACACAATAAAGCAGGGTATCACCGTCACAATCAACACATATATCTATGACCCGTTGCAGATGTCCACTATCTTCACCTTTCTTCCAGATCTTTTTCCTGCTTCTGCTATAATGATGGGCAAATCCAGTCTCTTTGTCTTTTTTCCTGCTTCACAATCGGCATATGTAACCATTAACACCATTTTGTTCTTATATCCTGTACAACAACCGGAATCAGACCCGCAGAAAAATCCAGTTCAATCATAGAAATGGTCTCACGATAATAGCGATGATGTCACCAAACAGTGCAGCTGATAATAGACCCGCTGTTATTGGGATGAGAAACGGCACCCCATAACTAATCCAGATAGGCCCAGCCTGGTGATAGAGCTCAATAAGTTCGTGATAAGATTCAGGATCTTCTTTAAGTCGTTTTGTATACACCCGTTGTCTGCTCCCTTTCATCATATCTGTAATCGCTCTTCTGACACTGATGAACTGGTGTTCTATACCCGTTTGTGTCTTTGTGATATCTTCCATGATAATTCCAAATTCGTCCTCAATTGTTTTTCCATCTACTGGAAATCCAAGAATCATGTATCTGATGGGAGCACGGTTCCCTTTTATCAGGTTCATTGCAAAGATACCTGCCGGGACAAACAGGTTGAGAATGACTGCATTTACAAGAACAGAGAAAGGGAAGAAGACATATGGTGGGATGCCAAAAAAGGTATACCCAAAAATTGGTATTGCCGGGAAACAGGGAATGAAGAGTGTAATAAAGATGAGTGCTTTTGCATCTGCCACTCCAAAGAGGTTAAAATAGGTAAAAAGGAAGAATGTAATAGCAAAAAATATGACCATGATAAGTATGGGGAAAAGATTCGCCCCCATTCCGGAAGTATATGCCATGTAATAAAACCATATTGTTGCGGGAACAGTAAGGATAAGCATCGGGTACCACATCACAACCGGGACTGCACGCTCCCTGATATCATACCAGCAGCCAAGAAGCAGTGTTACAAGAAGTGCAAAAAAACTGATGACAAGTGGTTCAAATCCAGACGGAATTGTAAGGAAAGAGGGCATGTATATGGATATGCTACCTTTCTATTTGTTTCTTATAGAGCCTGACACTCTGGTGCAGACCACTCATGCCCTAGCGTATCCCCATATCTGAAAGACGGGCAGGCAGATATTCACGGGTAACAAAATCAAGTCCACGGGCAGCAAATGCCTGCTGTTCAGATTTAAGATTCATTTTCAGCTGAAGATTAATCTGCTCATGCCAGTATTCACTGGTAAATCTTGGGTCTGTCAGTTCTGATCGTAGTGCAGCAACGTCACGTTCCGTCAGAACATCTGAAGGAAGATTATAATCCCTGATATCTGTTGGCTGTACACCGATAAAACGGGCAGATGGCGTTGCAAGCAATTCTGATATATGGGCACTTTTAATCGCTCCATATGCAACACTGGCATAAATACGGTAAGACCATGGATCACCATCGGTAAAAAGAAGAACTGGAAGGTTAAATGCACGTGTAATCCTGTTCAGAATTCGTCGTGTGGACCGTGCCGGCTGCCCTTTCAGATGTACAAGAATCGCGTTAAAATCAGCATCAAAATTGTTCTCTATCAGACGGGCATACATACCACCGGTTTCAATAGCAATGATAAACTCTGCATCGTGTTCGATAAATTCTATCTGTTCAACATTACTTGGAATCTGGTAACCAGCCTCACCGACATCGTCCTGGCAATGAATATCTCTTGCCCCTCGTCTGGTCTCTTCCCGCAGTTTGATAGGTCCAAAAATACTTGCCCCATCCTCTTCAGGCCGTAGATTAAAGTATTCACGCTGGATGTCTGTGAGGATCTCAAGATCCTCGATAAGCATGTTAGAATCATTCTGTGCAGCAAATTTTGCACGTTTCCATCCTTCTGATATGTAATAGAGTTCTCTCAGCGTTGATGTTCGCTTCTCATGCAACTGATGTTTGATGAACCAGATGACATAAGCCATACGCAATATATGCAGAGCACTCTTTTCATTCACCGCTGCTCTGACATGTTCGTGATTCCCGTACTTCCAGACCTCAGTTTCGTCATCAAATGCAATATTCTTCTTTGTTCGTGTCGGAAGAGATATCGAGGGTATTTCTCCCTCTGTCATCTGGGTATACCACCGTTCTGAAATAAAAAGAAGTCTTTTTAAGGTATCAACACGTTTTTCATCGTTAGAGATCACAATCTACCACCACTTTCTTCTTCTCATCAATACCCCTGACATCGATTGTTCCCTTTCCTTCTCCCTGAAAAGAAACAGACCAGTTCTCCTGGTAAGTCAGATGTATCTCCCAGACCACGGTATATTCACCATTTATCTCCTGAATAAATGCAGGTGTGACAGTGGCATTATGTGCGTCATCTTTTGAGAGAGCATACAGCATAATATCAACTGGTTTACTCGTGAAATTTGAGACTGCTATATGTACGATTCCATCTTCAGTCCGTTTTTTTGCAACCAGTTTTTTCATAATTCGTCCCTCTATCTGGGCGGTGTCAGGAATTGGTTTCTCGACCGTTTTTGCTACAATATCCGCAATATCGGGAATTACTGCACATATTGCCCTCGCACGTTCTTCATCTGCTTTTTTGCGGTCCCGCCGTGAGAGAAACTGTTTTAGATCCCGTCCAAGGTCCTGCAGGACCAGTCGTATCTCTTTTTCTATCTCCGGGATGGAGGCAATAGCATCTTTACTCTCGCTAGTGAAGGGAACATTTGTTGAGGCGACATGCACAAGGATGATAATGGGACCGAGTGGGAGTCCCTGCTGACTTATTCCATAACTCTTCCATGTGATATTAGAGATTGTTGTGGTAATTGCACAGGCACCCTGTTGATATATCAGGGGAACCCTGTTTGCAAATCTGAGAAGTATAGCATTCCCTTCTGAGGTCAGCAGTCCGCCATATCCGACAGCAGCCTCGACAACAAATGGATGACCATTGCATACCGCAGCAGGTCGTGTTCGTGCTGCGATGTAGTCAAGCTGAAATTCTTTCTCAAGGCCCTGCCGTATTAAATGCTCCCCGATTGGAGAGAGACACTGTCCGGCTGGAGGGGCAGGAACCCGTGTCTGTTGCATCGCAGAAAGAAGTCTGGCCAGATCCGGAATAGCAAGATTACGTGCAATGGTATCTGGTGAAAGGGTTGCAGTTGTACAGATCTCAAATGCGGTTTTTTCCCCGATTCTGGAGAAACATTCTACTAAAAAGGCATTAAGTGGGAGATCTGTGGTACAAGCAAGTCGTTTGAGGTGGCCAAGCTCGATTCCGTGTGGATGAGGAAGGATGGCATCAGGACTCCTGATTGGATCATCGCTTGTCCGGTTATAAAGAATCTCTTCATCTTCAATCGTTACTGTGATGCGTGCATGCGGGTTGACGATTGAAGTATATCTAAGATACTCAACAAGTCGTTTCTTTGCGGTAAGTGTGCTTTTAAAGACGAGTTCAATTCGTGTTCCATGTGCTCTGTCCCAGGTTATTTCTTCTTTTTTGAGTATTTCAGGCTCATTCGTCTCGGTATGAATCTGAATAAGGAATTCATATGCCGGCAAATCCGATCCACACCGCGAAATTATCCGGGTGGGTGTTCCTGATGTTATCTGGGCATAGAGCACAGCAGCAGATATCCCTATTCCCTGCTGACCCCTTGACTGGCGAATTTGATGGAACCTGGAACCATACAGAAGTTTTCCAAAGACGAACGGGACCTGATCGGGAACTATACCTGGACCGTTATCTTCTATAATGACCCGAAATATTCCGTCAGGAAGTTTATGAATCCCCACATACAAGTCAGGCAGAACTCCAGCCTCTTCACAGGCATCAAGTGAGTTATCGATGGCCTCTTTTATGGTGGTTATAATTCCACGTGTTGGTGAATCAAATCCTAAAAGATGCTTATTCTTCTCAAAAAATTCTGCAACACTAATACTGCGCTGCTGTTTTGCCAGTTCATCTGCGAGTGTGGTGATGATAAAAACCTCCGGACACGTATACTGTTCTTACTTGGATTATGATGAATGAAAGAAGAGTTTGACCAGAAATACAGAACTATATTAAAACAGTTTTGGCGTTTTTAGACGCCATTGATGGTATGAATTTAGGTTCCTGCATACTGGCATTTCATCTCTTGTGTTGATATCACATTTGTTTTTTTCGTTGTATGATATCTTATTCTGTGATACCAGGCTGTTTTTAAGTTATCATTGGGATGTAAGATACACAATTGCTGCATGAAGCGTCATCTCCTGCTGCTCCCCGGATTGCAGGTCTTTTAGTATCATTGTTCCCTTCTCCATCTCCTGTTTTCCGATAATAAGAACGTATCCTGCAATTTTTGCAGCAAGACTCATTTGTCCCCCAAACCCTTTTCCTGACAGGTCAGTCTCGGTACAGATGCCTGCCTCTCTTAAGTGTCGTGCTGCGGTTATACCCAGTAATTGCGTCTCTTTGGTAGTTATCACAAATACCCTGGGGCGGGATGAGGGTTTTTTATCACCACGCGCAACCATTACCCTGTCAAATCCAATCGCAAATCCACATGAGGGAGTATCCTGTCCTCCAAAAAGATGGGCGAGCCGATAGGCACCACCCCCAATAACCTGGTTTTCAGCCCCCAGCCCCTCAGCAAAACCTTCAAAAACCATGCCGGTGTAGTAATCCAGTCCACGCGCAATTGCCGGGTTGATGGTATACCTGATCTTCTGGTCATCAAGGATTGAAAACATACTTAGTATACGTTCTTTCTCAGGGATATCTCCAAGAATTGCAAATATTTCATCAGTACTACGTGCCAAAACAAGATCCGTAAGTGGTTGAATTATATCATTACGCCCGATATCTGAAAGAAAAGCAGATGCATTTGCTATATCCCGTTTGTCAAGAAATGTTCGGATTGTTTTTTTGTCAGCAGATGATAAATCCTGTAGTACATGGCGCATAAGAGAGAGATCCCCTATTTGAAGCGTATACGAGATCCCACTCTCCTGTAAAATTTCATCAGCGACCAGAATTATTTCTGCATCAGCCATTGCAGAGTCAACACCAATAAGTTCAATCCCAAACTGCCAGAATTGTCGGTATCTCCCTTTTTGCGGACGCTCATATCTGAAGCAGTCGGCTACATAATACCATTTTACCGGCTTTGGTAAGGACCTTCCTTCATTGACAAAACAGCGAAGCACCGGGGCGGTAATTTCAGGCCTGAGAGTCATTTTTCTCCCCCCTTTGTCCTCGAATGTATACATCTCATCAATGATCCCTTCACCTGAACGTATGGTAAAGAGATCTTGTTCTTCAAATGTAGGAGTAACAATTTCGCGGTATCCATAGCGGCGTGCCGTCTCCCGCATTATTGCTTCAGTCTCCCGGCGGCCTTCGATTTCGTCTGGAAGTATATCCCTGGTTCCCCTGGGACGTGATATCATTTCTGTCATTTATGGGTTCCTTTCAGTGTCTTACATTTCAAAGTCTTAGATATCGGTGCAGTTCCTAAAAATCTGACCCATCCTGGTTCATCAGTCCAGATATTTTCGCGCTTCACTTTTCCCTGCAGATAGAGGGCCAGGAGTATCAGACCAATGCCGATGAGGTTTGTGGTTTCATATGCAGTGGCGATCATCCACCCAGACAGCGCCAGTGCTGTATAAAGGACTCCACGATACGCTGCCAGACGATAACCTGCCATTCCGGTTCGGTAAAAAATCCTGATATCCCGGATCCAGAGAAAGCTGACAACAGCCGTGCCGAATAAAGCAACAAAGAAAAGGCTGTTCATTGTGACACATTATTTGTATTGCTCTGCATATCTTTATTATTGCAATTATGGCAGATGATGAGTATCTACACAATCTTCTCTATCAGGTACAATCTGGTGAGATGAGTCCGGATGAGGCACTTCATGAGATTCAGGGCCTTGAGATTGGGATGGTCACAGGTATTGCACACCTTGATCTGGGTCGGATGACCAGATGTGGCATCCCGGAAGTTGTTCTTGCAGAAGGGAAAGATACGGTTCACCTTATTGCAATTGTTACTGAGTATATGTGCAGAACAGGGCGCTGTATTATCACCCGCGTTTCAACTGAAAATGCATCTGCTCTTACTGATGTATGCAAAAACAATAATTTTGTATGCCTGTGGAATGCTGATGCAAAAACTATGGTTATGACAGATGGAATTACCCCTGAACAGACTGGTGGAATTGTAGGCATCATCACTGCCGGGACATCTGACATAAGGGTTGCTGAAGAGGCAAAAGTAATAGCTGAAGAGATGGGATGTATAGTCAGGAGCGCATATGATGTCGGGGCAGCTGGTATACACCGTCTTGTACCGGTCCTACGGACAATGCAGGATTGCCATATTTTTGTGGTTGCTGCAGGAAGAGAAGGGACATTACCTGCAGTGATTGCCGGCATTGTGAACAGGCCCGTTATCGGGGTTCCGGTTAGTACAGGATATGGATATATGGGCCAGGGTCGTGCAGCTCTTGCGAGCATGCTTCAATCCTGTTCAGTTCTCGTGGTGGTGAATATCGATGCCGGGTTTGTTGCAGGTGCCTTTGCAGCAAGAGTAGCTTCAATGGTGGCAGGACATGAGTAAAAATGAACGGGTATTTTATATTGGACGTTTTCAGCCATATCATAACGGACATCAGAGTGTACTTTTAGATATCGGAAAAGAGGCTGATGAGATTGTGATAGGAATTGGAAGTGCACAGCTCAGTCATGAACCAGATAATCCGTTTACTGCAGGAGAACGGGTACTTATGATTACCCGGGCATTAAAGGAATTAGTCTGTCCTTTTTATGTTATTCCGATTGAGGATATCAAGCGCAATGCATTGTGGGTCACTCATGTTCGTTCGATGTCACCTCCATTTGATCTGGTACACTCCGGAAACCCGCTCGTGGTTCGTCTCTTTAAAGAGGCTGGCATTGCTGTTCATTCTCCTGCGATGTATGAGCGTGATACCCATAGTGGAACTGAGATACGTTCTCGCATGGTTACCGGGCGATCCTGGCAGGATCTCGTCCCCCCGGAAGTATACCAGGTTATCATGGAACTGGATGGGGAGCGCCGCGTTCGGGCTCTTGCTGAAGATGATGGAGCAGGATGCAGAATATGAAGACCAATACAGGGTCATAACAGGATGCAGAGAGGTGAACGATGTTTAAAAAGATTAAAGCGTTGTTAACCAGTGAAAAAAAGTCGGAATTACCGTTTGAAATCACTCTTGATGAGATTCCGGCCTGGTTGGAGACACAGGCATCAACGTGTGAAAAAAAGCGTACTGACCGAATGAAAACGGTACGGGATACGTTAGATCTACAACTCAAAAAGATGAATCAGGTAATTACTGATCTCGGCTCAGAGGAACATGATGAAGCAAAACATCCCAAAGTGGAACAAGTCATCAGGCATTCACTCCCTCAATTTAAAAAAAGGGTTGAGACTCAGATAACCAGAGAGTTTTTGGGAGATGATGAAGAGGTCTATCGTCAGATAGCTGAAGTTGTCCAGGGGTGTTTTTCGGCATACCGAGGACCGGGAAAGTATCTGCACCAGTTGTACCCTGAAGGCATCAGAGACTTTCGCGATGTTCTGGACTCAATGGGTCATGAAATGAATTCCATAACTAAGATAATAAAGATTTCACGAGATCGACTTATGGATATTGACTCGGTAAAGAAAGAATATCAACGGTACATTGATGCAAAAACGGCCCTTAATGAGCATATAACTGGACTTGCAGAGATCAAAGGAAAGTGTCAGGAGATCGATACACACATCTCAAACCTTCAAAAAGAAGAAGAACAGCTCAAAGGTTCAGATCTATATAGTGAGTATAAGGGTTTGGTGGCACAATCTGAGCGCCATCGTGAGATCCATATGAGTGAACAGGAACGATATGAATCAGCCTGTCGGACTGCGGTATCTGTCTGTAAACGGGCATCACGAGTATATGGGGATGCCGGGAGACTCAACGAACAAAAGATAATAGAATCTCTCGAAGAGGCATGCTTATCTGTTACAAGTGACTGCCAGGAGCTCTCTATACGTATACAAAAGAGTGCTGATCTTATCTTTGAACTCTTATATACAGATGATCTTACTCTGAAAAACACCTTTGAAAAAGCTCTTTTTACTGATAAAGAATCAGTAATCATGGGACTATCGGGTTCCTGCACTGCTGCGATAGCTGCACATCACCACCACATGAAGCAGACAAATATCTATAGAGAACATCCGGTTCATACTGCACTTCCCCATTTTTCAGAGATGATAGAGAAACATCTTTTTACACTAGAGAAAAACAGGGATGAAGAAAGGGTCCATGCTGAACGAATAGAGATATTATCTGCTGAATTACAACAGGCCGGGGCCGATTTGGTTGTAAAGATGGCTCAATGCCTCAAAAAGGATCCTGACACGGTGAGGATATCAGGTCTGGATGAACATATCATTAATCCTGATCTCATATTAGAGGTAGATGATTCAGGAGAATCTGTCTGATGAAAACCATAATGGTACACAAGGGCAGGGTTTCCTGTCTTGCAGGAAAGGAAGAGTCCTTAGATAAATGCAGGTTCTGTGTTCATTCTGTCAGGTTCATCCTTCCTGATGGGGAAATTGAATCGCCGGCCCGGGCATTTTGTCAGATGAGACGTGCGACACAATCTGTTGATCTATCAGAAGTAACTGGTGTTGTCTGTGATGATATGCGAAAAGAGGGATACCGGAGTATGATGAATGTGATATCGTAATATATAATTCAGGGGGATTTTTGCTTCCAGAATTCATACCATCTTCTGGACTGATACGGGACATTATGCATCGGGTCTCCCCATTCGACCTCGATAATATGATGCATGAGACTAACTTCCTCTCTGAGTTCTGTAAGTTCCTTCTTCAGGTCTGCAATATTTCTTCGAATCTCTTTATATTCCTCAAATACATGCTGGTTTGTGACTTCTATTGGTTCTCCCTTAGATAGGCAGAAACATCCCTCAGTGATAAGATTGAGGATAGCATTACCGCGTGTAATTCCCTGTTCTCGTGCATACTTGTCAATCTGATCACGCATCTCTTTATCCATCTCAAATGATGCCCGGATATCCTGTGTCATGGTTGTAGCTCGGTAGAAATTATATGGATCAATGTGTATTCATGTCGGTTAAGTGCATTCTTCTTGCGTGCAGACAATCTGGATAAGTTTCTTGGTATCAATATATGAAGAGACATGATTGGCAAGGTTTTCAAATCCGGTTTGTGTTTCATCTTCTCTGATAGGTTCAAAAGAGACACCCTTTTTATCAGCCAGATATGAGATAAGAGCGTTTATTGCAGTTGGATTTAAAAAAAGTCCATGCATGTATGTTCCTATTATAAGCCCATCATCACTTACAGCCCCTTCCCCATGAAATGCCGTGGTGAGTGAGCCGGTATCAGTGTTCCCCATGTGAATCTCATATCCACGTACTTCTCCCATCCGTGATAATATGGGTCCGTGTTTCACGGGAGTCCGGCTGACCTGAATCGTGGTTTTTTGATAACCGGTAAATTCTGTTGTACATGGAAAAAAACCAATTCCCTGAGTTCTTCCCTTCTTCTCTTCCACTCCTGAATCGATTATCTCCTGGCACAACATCTGATATCCTCCACAGATACCGATAATAGGAACTCCCCGCGCATGTGCTTTGTAAATCTCTTCGAAGGAAAGACTGTTTTTGATGGCATGTAGATCCTGTATTGTATTTTTTGTACCTGGTATGATTACTGCATCATACTGGTCAAGTGATTCCCAAAGATTGGTATATCTGACACTGGTGCATCGTTCCAGAAGTTCAAAATCGGTAAAATTAGATATATGGGGGAGCTTGATGATGGCTATTTTTATTGGGAATTCCTTTTGTATTTTATCACCCAGTGAGAGTGAATCCTCACTTGGAATGGTAATATCTGTATAGGGAATGACTCCAAGGACAGACGTTTCACAGATATCTTCAAGGATAGTGACTCCATCCTGGAAAAGTGTGGGATCCCCTCTGAATTTATTCACAATGACGCCTGCAATCAGTTTTCTGATCTCCGGGGGCAGAAGTTGTATAGTGCCATAAAGCTGGGCAAAGACACCTCCACGCTCGATATCAGCAACCAGGATAATTGGAAACCGAAGGGCTTTTGCCAGCCTGATATTTGCAATATCACGGTCATACAGGTTCAGTTCAGCAGCTCCTCCAGCCCCTTCGACAATAAGATTACTGTACTGTTCTATAAGTTCCCCTGCCGCAGTGAGTGCGAGAGATAAGAGTTCATCAGTCTCCAGATAGTATTCTCTTGCCTTTACATCGCGATAGGGTCTTCCCATCAGAATGATCTGTGATGTCTGGTCTCCTTTTGGTTTGAGAAGTATGGGGTTCATCCTGGCGTCAGGGGTTATTCCTGCGCTTATAGCCTGCATTGCCTGTGCAATACCGATTTCACTACCATCCTGTGTTACATATGAGTTCAGGCTCATATTCTGTGATTTAAACGGTGCGCATGATATACCGTTTCTAAATAAAATCCGGCAGATTGCAGCAACAAGTGTACTTTTACCTACATGAGAAGCAGTTCCGAGCACCATCAGTGACATGACAGCTCAGAACATATGATATTGTCTGATATTAGTATGTCAGTTACGAATCAGACATCCGGACAAAAAAAATGTAAGGGGTGCATTGAATATCCTCCCTATAGGTTTGGATAACCGGTGAAAAACGCAAACAGATCAGCACGTACAGATTAATACATCTCATGGAACTAGTGAACTGGAATAATATATTGTCTTCATCTGCCATTTTTTTTCATGTGAGGGTCCGGCAGATGACTTCTGGTAGAATGTATGCATACCGAACCTAAAAGGACAATCAAGATACAATTTTACTATTTTCCGAATATCTTCATTGTCTAAAATAAGGTTTTTTACAGGATGATTATTATGATATCTGAAGACCCCTGAGAAGACTGTACATCACATTCCCCTTTTTTGTCTGATGTCGTCTGTTTGATACATAAACGCAGATGTAATTTATTATATGCGCAAATAGCCGTTATAAGCTCATTATAATTAAATATCTGGCTTATTTGTTTATGGTTTAAGAGATGTGGTCTGCGTTTTTCGATTGGATGCCAAATATTAAATAACGCGAAGAAGATGGTATAGTAATGAATGGTGGTATCTGCTCCACATGTGGGCTGCCAAAAGAATTATGCATCTGTGAAGAGGTTGCGAAAGAACAACAACGGATAAATGTAAAGATTAACAGAAGGCGGTATGGAAAAGAGGTGACTGTGATAGAAGGCCTCGATCCCACAGATATCGATCTTGACGTTCTCTCAAAGTTTATGAAGAATAAACTTGCCTGTGGAGGGACGGTTAAAGGAAATTCGATTGAATTACAGGGCAATCATCGGGACCGTGTTATAGCACTTCTTGGGAGTAAGGGCTACGCGGTTGATAATATCAGTTAGTCATTTTTTTGTATTTGAATATCAGATATCTGGATGTCAAGTCAGAAAAATCTGTTATTTTTTCTTCTTCCCAATCATTGAATGCAGGTTAAGACGGTACTCTCCATCCCGTCCGATTTTAATTACCCGGTCCTGAGATTGTGCCATCTGGATGAGATTAATATCATATTCTCCTGGTCTGATGATTCTGATACTCTCAAGAGAAGAGGCTGGTTCCGTTTCTTTTTTAGGGATACTATCAGGACCTTTTTCGTCGTGGTCTGCATGATAGAGTGGTATGGTACTATCCTGGCCTTTCGATGACAGGTTCCGCTGGTACAAAAATGTGGTGTTGCCGCAAACGCATCCTAAAAGGACTTCTTTTGATGCGTCTGGATATTCCTTTCCGCAACGGGTGCAAATATGTGGCATGTTATCCTGTTGTCAGCCAGGCACTTAACAGATCCTGGTTCTTCTGAATCATGGTAAGCTGATTTGCAGGTCCGATAACAGTCAGTCGTGACCCAACATCATCAGATCCAGCACTTATTAATCGTGAGAGTACTCCCCCTGGCCGCGTTCTCCCAGGATATGTCTCGATCTCAATTCCTGAAAACCGGTCAGGTACTATCTCAAGCATCGTCATCTCTATCAGTTCACCCTGCTCTTCTGGTGTGAGACCTGATTCCAGGATGACTATTGTTCCTTCTCTTACCTTGTCCAGGATCAGTCGAATCTTCTCAATAGATGGCATATGTTTAAGGCGATCGGCAGATATGAGATCAACTCTGACTCCTTGCATACTTATCACCGAAAGGTCCGTATCATGGAATCATACAGTTCATCAATCTTCATCCCTGCAAGACAGGAAACTGGTATTACCGGGTGCTGTGGAAATGCACTACGGATTTTCTGCGGTGATGCATCTGGCAGATCAATTTTATTTGCAGCAATAACCACCGGAAGGTTCCTGCTCTCAATAATTCCAATCATCATGATATTGACCTGAATGAAGGGGTCTTCTGTTGCATCAATCATATAGACCACACCATCTATATCTTCACGCAGCCAGTGCATAGCCTCAGCAACGCCTTCTGTAGCTTCACGAGCACGCAGGATAGCTTCATCTTTCAGGATTCCAAAGTCTATAAATTCATTATAGTCTATTTTCGTTGTGACACCGGGTGTATCCACGATATCAATAGTGATAGTATTCCCTGAAGTTCCGGTAATAGAAATATTTTCTGTTCGCAGTGCCCGTCTGGTTTCATGAGGAATTTCGCTTACGGTTCCGTCATTTCCTGTGGTTTCCTTCCAGTCATGGGCGATTCTGTTTGCAAGGGTTGTTTTTCCGGCATTGGGGGGTCCATATATTCCAATACGAAGTGTCTTCTTCTGAAAAAGGCGCGAAAGAAGCATAGAGAATGTCTGACTGAATCCCATTATATATCCCTGATCTCCTCTGGTTAACGTGGCAGGCAGTCTGATATCCTGCTTTGAATTCTATTGAATCCGGTACGTATATAGAGTTCTGTTCTTGAAGTATTTGAGTGATCTTTTTTTAAATACGCCTTTTTCAGGAGACCAATTCATTATTTAGGAAGGTATACTATTATGGGATCAACATAGTATGAAAACAGAAAGGAGGTGAGAATTATGACATATAAAAATGATTCAATGCAACTGGACACCCATCTGCCGGTAAAAGAGGTGATGCGGTCCCGCGTAAACACTATTGATCATATGGCAACGGTAGCACAGGCAGCATCTCTCATGTGTAGTCACGATGCCAGTGGGAGTTGTATTGTTCTTTGTGACAGGATACCGCTTGGAATAGTCACTGAACAGGATATCAACTGTAAGGTAGTTGCCCGGGATAAAAAACCTGGTAGTATCCTTGTTAAAGAAATTATGACGACGCCATTAATTACCCTGCATGGTGATAAGACTGTTGAGGAGGCTGCACGTCTCATGACTCAGAAACAGGTACGGCGTCTGCCGCTTGTTGATGACCATGGGATTGTCATCGGCATTGTAACGGTCAGGGATATTGTTGCTGTAGCAACCACCATCAATGAACTGATGGAGAACCTGATAGAGATAAACCGTAATGATGAAGGTCAGTTTGGCATGTGTAGCAAATGTGGAAAAATGACTGATCAACTACTCAATGCAGATAACATGCTTCTCTGTCCATCCTGCTATGAAGAAGAAAAAATATGATATATTGAAGAGAAGGAGAACAATCTACATTTTTGGCTTTATCTGATATTACCAGGATAAATGCGATTGAGAGATGCTACCTATAGGATAAAAGCTGGTGTGCAGGTATCAGGGATGCTATCTGCCCTGCCAATAACGGTGCATAACAGATACCCGCATCCTGCAAAAAAGTAACCTGTCTGGATACAATGACTGGAAAAAAACAGAAGAACCGAGATAGTGATATACCTATTGATGACTCGCCAGAATATGGGTCAATCATGAGAATAGCGACCCGTACCGTAATCTCTGCCCCCCCGACAATGCGGATTTATGGTGCGGTTGAGACACTGGCTCACTGGGGTTTTCGGCGCCTTCCTATTGTTGATCCCGGAACGCATCGACTGAAAGGAATACTGACAATTCCTGACGTTATTAACTTCCTTGGAGGTGGTGAAAAGTTTAATCTTATCAATGTGAAGCATGCAGGTAACTTTCTGGCAGCAATCAATGAGAGCGTACATAAGATTATGCGCCAGGATGTCTGTACACTTCATCCATCTGCCTCAATTGAAGATGCAATCCGGATTATTGTAAAGAACAGGATTGGTGGGATCCCAATAGTAGATGAGACTGGTGTTCTGATGGGAATTGTAACAGAACGTGATGTGCTTCGGGATCTTGCAACACGAGAATCCGGTTTTATGATTCGTGATATCATGTCAACCAATCTGGTTGTGGCCAGTCCTGATCAGTTACTATCAGAAGTCACCAGGATTTTAAATTCACATCGGTTTCGCCGTCTTCCCATAATTAGTGAAAACATCCTCTTTGGAATAATCACCGCCACAGATATTATGAACTACCTTGGATCCGGAAAGGTGTTTGAGAAGCTGGTGACTGGTCATGTTGATGAAGTTGTGTGTGTTCCAATCAGAGAAATAATGAGTAAAAACCTTTATCTGACACATCCCCACATCTCGGTCACTGAGGCATGCCAGGAGATGCTTGAGAAGAATGTAGGGGCTTTTCCAGTAATTGAGGACAACAATCTTGTTGGTCTCGTTACCGAGTTTGATATGGTGAAACTGCTCTCTAAGGAGTAATATCTTCTATGATTGTATCTGATAGTATGTCAACACCGGTTTATGTTGCCTCCCCTTCTGATATGGTAGCATACGCACGCAATCTGATGTTGAAACGACATGTATCAAGAATTCCGGTAGTTGATAAAAACCGGCTGGTTGGAATCATAACTAAAAAGGACATTGGATACAGTCTGCAGAAAAAAGGGCCGGTATGGAAAAATCGCTCACCTGATTCGGCTTTACTTAGTTCTCTGATGACAGCTGATCCTGTTACTGTTTCCATGGGAGCAGGAGTCAGGGATGCAATAATTATTATGGCAGGTCATGATATATCCGGGCTTCCTGTCATAGAACAGGGGATGGTTGTTGGTATATTCACAAAATCTGATGTCTTAATGGCAGATATTGTGTGTTCCCTTTCAGGGAAGGTGCAAAAGTATATGTCTCCTCCATCACTGGTATCAGAAGATCACTCAGTTGACCATGTTATTGATTGTATGCGTTCAGGGCCTGGGAAGGTATTTGTATTGGGTTCTGAGGGGAATATCGGAGGTGTAATCTCTGAGACAAACCTCGCCTTTTATCAGGTACGGAAAGAAATTGAGAGACAGAAAGAGCATGATCTGAAAGCTGGTGATCTGATGACCAGCCCGGTTATCTGTATCAGACCTGATGATGATATTTCAGAGGCAGTACGTTTGATGCAGCTTCACCGGATAACTTGTGTGTGTGTAACACACAATGGTGATGTGAAGGGAATAGTAACAAGAGACGATATAATACGAGAGGTAATTCGATGACCAATACTTTAACTGTGAAAGATTTGATGTCAAAACCGATAACAGTGGCTAAATCAGTCCCTATTACCGAGGCTTTAGATAAGATGCTTGATGAGGAGATAGATCCGCTCATTGTTGTTCATAACAATGAGATTGTAGGTACTGTCTCCCGTTTTCATCTTGCTGAAAAACTAGGGACAAAAAAGAACTCAGATCTCTCACCAAATGCAATTCATGTTGCAAATGCACTGAATGAAGATTTCACGATAATTTATGCTGATGAGGATCTTGATATTCTGATACCCCTGCTTCAGCAGTACAAATTAGTAGTAGTATATGATGCAGAGAATAAACTGATTGGTCAGGTCACCTCTGGTGATGTCTTAAAGCATGTACGACCGGATTCAGATCTTCTCTCTGTTGCACTGAATGCTTACAGTATCGATGCAGATGAACGGGTTGTTCATCTCAGAAGGCGGATGATTGATGAGAACATCCCCCGGTTTGTAGTAACTGAAGGTGATGAAGTGGTCGGGGTGGTCTCTGAGACCGATGTCGCAGTTTCGCTCAGAAAATTCCGTGAATCTGTTGGGGATCGGCATCAGGAACATCAGGTCAGGAATATTCTTGTCAGGGATATAATGAGTTCACCTATTATATCAGTTGAAGATGACGCATCACTACCTGATGTCATTGATCTCATGCTTCAAAAGAAGATAAGCTGTGTACCGGTCATGATAAAAGGGAGACTTGCCGGTATGATAACAAGGATGTCACTCATCCAGGCACTATAACATTTTTGGTATTGCATCAGATAGGATTTATATTGTGGCAACCGCCTGATAACCTATCCAATATCTGTGCTTACAGGTGTAATGACAACATGATTATCCTTATATTGAAATCATGCGAATTGATTCAGAGATGAATATGAGACCTACAGAACCTGTTCTCCCGGTATCTGACATACAGAAACTGCTTGTGGGTATGAGCAGAACCGGGTTTCAGGGCAGGAAACTGGGCGAGTCATTTCAGGTATGGCAGGAGATGCTGGCAGATCCAGATACCTTTATTATGCTGGGACTGTCAGGGGCAATGATTCCTGCCGGTATGCAGGAAATATTAATAGCCCTCATTGAGAATCGGTTTGTCGATTTGATTGTTTCAACCGGGGCAAATATCTTTCACGATGTCTGTGAACATTGTGGTGTCAGACACTATCTTGGCCATCATCATGTCGATGATCAGGATCTTCTCTCAAACGGGATAGATCGTATTTATGATGTATTTGCATTTGAGAAGCAATTTCGTGAAGTTGATAATGTAATCGCATCATTTGTCAAGGCAAAAGGGGGCACAAAAGGCCCTTCATCAGATTTCATCAGAAATCTTGGCAAATGGCTTATAGATACATATCCCGATGGCCGGTCGCTCACTGCCGCGTGTGTAACCCATAATATTCCGATATTAGTTCCGGCTCTTGCAGATTCGTCCATCGGCATTGGTCTTGTCATAGCCAGGCGTGATGGTGTGTTAGTTGAGGTGGATCAGATAGCTGATGCTGATTTGATAACCCAGATGGTTGAAGGAGCAGCAAAGACAGGGGTTGTGTATATTGGCGGTGGCGTCCCTAAAAATTTCATTCAGCAGACCCAGGTAATTGCATCAATTCATTGTGCGGATTGCGGGGGTCATGATTATGCTATCCAGTATACCACTGATTCGCCGCAATTTGGTGGATTATCAGGTTGTACATTTGAAGAAGCAATTTCATGGGGAAAGGAGTCGGTGCAGTGCAGACATGTTCAGTGTTTCTGTGATGCAACCATTGCACTTCCCCTTGTTGTATCAGCTCTTATGAGTTCAGGTATAACACGCAGGACTAAATAACGTATGTGACCCTGATACCAGTGCAAATATTTTTGATATGAGATCTTCACAGACTTATATAAAAAATATCAGAAATGTATTGTGTATACAATACGTAATAGACTGTGTAAAATCGATTTTTTCATTAATAATTCCAGAATATATCACATTGTACAACATATGCCAAAAATAATTAACTCTGATGAAAAAGGCATAATGTTTATATGGATATATCACGCACATAATAAAGCACAATTACTGTAGCAACAGGTATCTGTTGCGAGTATCCATAAGATGCGATATTTTGTAGTTGAGATAGCCAAGCTTGGTATGGCGCAGGGTTGCTAACCCTGTGTCCCCCTGGGACTCGGGGGTTCAAATCCCTCTCTCAACGCTTCTATCAAATCTCAAAATGAGGGTTTTGATGGCTGAAGAAGAAATTAATTATTTCGTTAGGATTAGCAACACTGATCTTGACGGTACAAAACCGGTTATTGTTTCACTCACTGGCATTAAGGGCGTAGGCAGACATACTGCACATATCATCGCTCAAAAAGCTGGTGTACCGAAGCATGATCTGATGGGTAAGATTGATGATGCATTGGTTGACCGTCTGCGTGAGGTTGTTGATTCATATGTAGAGCACATTCCGACCTGGATGACAAACCGTCCCAAGGATATCTATACCGGGGAAAAGCGTCATCTTCTTGCTGTTGATGTCCAGATGACACAGGACGACGATATTAATATCTTAAAGAAGATTCGTTCGTACCGTGGTATCAGGCATGAGACCGGACAGAAAGTCAGAGGTCAGCGGACTAAATCAACTGGAAGGACAGGAATTACTGTCGGTGTCAGGAGAAAGAAGAACTAGGTGTTGATTGGTTATGGGATATCCAGGAAAAAATCACAAGCAGTACCAGCCACCCAAACGTCCGTTTGAGCTCTCTCGTATTGAAGAAGAGACTCACCTTGTAATAGATTATGGTCTTCGGAACAAACGGGAAGTATGGAAGGCAAAAGAAGCTCTTCGCCGGTACAGAAAAGCTGCCCGTGATATCATTGCACTGACGTCATCTGGAACTGAGCCGGCAAAGGTTCAGGCGAAGAAGGATCAGCTCATCGGTTATCTCAGCCGGATGGGTTTCCTTGCTGAGGATGCCAGTATTGATGATGTGCTCGCTTTACAAGTTGAGCAACAACTAGGTCGCCGTCTTCAGACCATGGTATATCGGTCAGGACTTGCACGTTCACCAAAACAGGCACGCCAGTTTATAACTCATGGTCATGTTGCGTTAAACGGAAAGAAAGTAACGATACCGAGTTACATGGTAAAACGAGCAGAAGAAAATGTAATCTCTTATTACGGAAAATCACCTTTGATAAGTGATCTGCATGCAGAACGCGGACGTATCGCAAAGACTGGGAGATAAAAATGGCAAATGAGAAGGAAAAATGGGGTGTTGCCCATATTTTTGCATCTTTTAATAATACCATCATTACTCTGACAGATTTGAGCGGTGCAGAGACCATCACAAAGAGCAGTGGTGGTATGGTTGTTAAGCAGGATCGCAATGAGAGTTCTCCCTATGCTGCTATGCAGATGGCACAGAATATCGCTCAGGCAGCGCGTGAAAAGGGCATTGTCGGAGTTCATGTGAAAGTGCGGGCACCTGGGAAAGGAAAGCAGAAAAGCCCGGGTCCTGGGGCCCAGGCAGCTATACGTGCATTAGCACGTGCAGGTATGCGTATTGGTATTATCGAGGATGTAACTCCGGTACCGCATGATTCCATTCGCGCCAAAGGTGGCAGGAGAGGTCGGAGAGTCTGATGAAGCTGGAATTCAGCAATCTTGATGAGATTCAGACCCGCTTTGTCCTTAGTGACAGCTATCAGGAATTTGCCAACTCATTGAGGCGTGCCATGACGAGTGAAGTTATGACATTTGCACTTGAAGATGTCAGAATATATGATAACTCAAGCGCGCTCTTTGATGAGATGCTAGCTCATCGTCTTGGACTGATTCCTCTGGTGACAGAATACGCCGGATATGTCACACGCGATGCATGCACCTGTGATGGGGCAGGATGTTCTCAGTGCTCAGTCACATTCACGATGAGTGTTGAGGGACCCTGTCTTGTCACCTCCCGCGACCTGATATCTGAAGATCCTGTGATAAAATCGGTGTATGATGATATCCCTATTGTCAAACTTGAGGAGGATCAGAAGGTTGTCATTGAAGCACGAGCCGTTTTAAATTCAGGAAACGAGCATGTGAAATGGCAACCTACGACGATTTGCGGATATAAGAACTATCCAATTATTCGTACCGATGATAATTGTGATGGATGCGGTCACTGTGTAGATGATTGCCCAAAGGGGATATTATACGTGAATGATGGCACTGTCGCTGTTAAAGAAGGTATGTATGAGGAATGTTCACTCTGCCGATTATGTGAGCAGGCCTGTCTGAATAGTGGGATCGGTGAAAAACCGGCAATACACATTGAGATGGATAAAAATCGCTTCCTCTTTACTATGGAGGGTAGTGGTTCTCTTCCACCTGAAACAATCATCAAAGAAGGATTGCTGTTCCTAAAGAGCCAATCAGACGACCTTCTCGTAACACTCGAGGACCTGTAAGGAGGTGCTGGAGATGAAGAAGAACTGTATAAAATCAAATCCACAGATATCTGACCTAATATCAAAACTGAAACGGACATCACGCGAACATGATGTAAATATCTGGCGGGATATAGCAGTCAGACTTGAAAAACCCCGGAAAAGCTATGCTGAGGTTAATGTCAGCAAGATAAACCGATATGCATCAGATGGAGAAATTCTCCTGGTGCCGGGAAAAGTACTGGGTAGCGGAGTGCTGGAGTTTGCGGTACACGTTGCAGCATTAAGCTTTTCAGATGCAGCTATCGATAAAATCGCTGCAGTAAAAGGAAAATGCATGAGCATTGAAGAACTTGTTGAGTCTAACCCGACAGGTAGTAAGATCAGGATTTTAAGGTGATATGGATATGGTAACTATTATTGACGGTGAGGGTCTGCTACTCGGAAGACTGGCAAGTACGGTTGCAAAACGACTTCTTGATGGAGACGAGATTGCCATTGTCAATGCAGAGAAAGTGGTCATATCCGGAAGCAAGGCCCGTGTTCTGAATGCATACCGGCAAAAAAGGGAACGTGGTTCACGTGAAGGTGGACCTTTCTTTCCAAGACGTCCTGATCACATCATTAAACGAACCATACGTGGGATGCTTCCATATAAACGCCCCCGTGGTGCAGATGCACTCAAGCGCGTAAAGGTCTATGTTGGTATTCCCTATGAATACAATGGGCATGTTATGGAGACGATTGAGGGTGTTCATAAGAATAATCTGAGCAACCCGAGTCATGTGACTCTTGCAACGGTAAGTTCGTTTCTAGGAGCGAAATTCTGAATTGAGGTGAAAAATGGCAAATGCAATTAATACAAGCGGAAAAAGAAAGACCGCAATTGCCCGGGCGACGTTAAGGCCAGGAAAAGGAGTAATCCGGATAAATTCCACGCCTCTTCATCTGTATTCCACGGAATTAGTCAGGATGAAGATATCAGAGCCACTTCAACTGGCTCCTGATGCAATTGCCAATGTGGACGTTACCATAAAGGTTCGTGGAGGCGGTATCATGGGTCAGGCAGAGGCTGTGAGAACAGCACTGGCACGTGGTATTGTACGATGGCACAATGATCCACAGATTAAAGACATGTACCTTGCCTATGACAGAGGACTTCTTGTGAACGATTCACGCCAGAAAGAAGCGAAAAAGCCGCATGGCCGCGGTGCTCGTAAGAAATTCCAGAAGTCATATAGGTAAGAAATTTAAGGATGAGATGTAACTATATGGGCACACATATATGATACCGATTCGCTGTTTCACGTGTGGAAAGGTTATCTCCCAGGGATTTGAGGAATATAAGCGCCGGTGTGCTGAGGGAGAGGATCCTGAACAGATCCTCGATGATCTTGGTATGGATCGGTATTGTTGCCGGCGCATGCTCCTTACTCATAAAGAGATAATCGATGAGATTAATCCATATCAGTGAGGGGTCGTGGGGTAGCCTGGACTATCCTATGGCGTTCGGGATGCTGTGACCTGAGTTCAAATCTCAGCGACCCCATCATTTATGAGTATTTTGAGGTTTGTTAATGCAACAGTACACGCGCTATGAAAAAGCCCGCATCGTTGGAGCCCGTGCGTTACAGATTTCCATGGGAGCACCCATTCTTATTCAGACAAAGAGCATTGATCCACTGGAGATTGCACTTGAAGAATTTAGCAAAGGAATGGTACCTATTACCGTTAAGCGGAAGAAGTGACTGTAAGGTATGACAAACATACGCAAGATAGATCTGCGTGTCATCCTCGATTCACGGGGAAATTCAACAATAGAAGCAGATATCACAACAGATCATGGATGGGGACGGTTTGCAGCACCCAGTGGTGCCAGTACCGGGATGTATGAAGCTCGCGTTCGTGATCCTGTTGAAGCACTATCATATGGCAGAGAGCATGTTATTCCGCGATTGATTGGTGAAAATGCTCTTGATCAGGTAGGACTTGATGCTCTGCTCCATGATATCGACGGATCTTCAGATTTTGCAAACATTGGAACAAATCTGGCTATAGCCCTCTCGTTAGCAAATGTCGCTGCAGCAGCGGATGCAACGGGTGTTCCCCTGTATCAGCATATTGGCGGACTCTTTATTGCAGGACCGCCACTCCCCCTTGGTAACGTTCTGGGGGGAGGTGTACATGCTCACGGAGGAACTGAGATACAAGAGTTTTTGGTTGTCCCAGTCGGGGCTCCATCAGTTACTGAAGGAGTTTTTGCAAACGCACAGGTACATCATACCGTGGCCTCTTTACTGGCAGCAGAAGGGATATTCTGTGGAAAGGGAGATGAAGGTGCCTGGGCTCCTCAGATCAATGATAATGATGCATTAGACATTGTCCGTCAGGCAGCGTTTGAGGTTGCTGATGATCTTGGATTTCGGATTGATATTGGCATAGATGTTGCAGCAAGTCAGATCTATGATCCTGATACCGAGGAGTATTCTTCCCGTTTTGGGAATCGATCTTCAGATGAGCAGATTTCGTACATAGCCGGACTAATTGATGACTTTGGACTTGTATATGTTGAAGATCCGCTTTTTGAAGATGATTTTTTATTGACTGCAGAACTGACTTCAATGGTCGGGGGTTCCTGCCTTATCTGTGGTGATGATCTCTTTGCCACAAACACATCCCGAATCAGGCAGGGTATTAATGCAGGATCAGCGAACTGTGTTCTTATCAAACCCAATCAGATTGGAACACTGACTGATACATTTGAATCTGTAAATCTCGCTCGAAGTCACGGACTTGAGACGGTTATGAGTCACCGATCCGGTGAGACAACCGATACAACGATAGCACATATGGCAACGGCTTTTGAAAGTGTTTTTATCAAAACCGGTGCTGTAGGTGGAGAACGAATTGCAAAACTGAATGAATTGATCCGAATAGAGGAGGAAATGGTATGAATGAAAATGAGATGGAGATAGAAATAAACGAGCCACTTGTAACCGTAGAAGAGTATCTTGCTGCAGGGGTCCATATCGGAACCCAGCAAAAGAGCATTGATATGAAGAGGTTCATCTACCGCGTACGTGGTGACGGACTGTATATCCTTGATATCAGAGAAACTGATGAACGGATTAAACTTGCAGCAAAATTCTTGTCGCAGTTTAATTCTTCTAATATACTTGTAGTAACATCACGGCAGTACGGGCAGTACCCATCACGCATGTTTGCAAAGAGTCTCGGTGCAATGGAGATGATCGGGCGTTTTATTCCAGGACTCCTGACAAATCAGAATTTGAGAGGGTACATTGAACCTGAAGTCGTTATTGTCACAGATCCTATAAGTGATGCACAGGTTATCAAAGAAGCAACACAGGCTGGCATCCCGGTTGTAGCACTTTGCGATACAAACAACATGACGAGTTTTGTTGATATCGTGATACCTACTAACAATAAAGGAAGAAAAGCACTCTCAATGGTGTATTTCCTTTTAACCCGTGAACTTCTCAGACACAAAGGTATTGTTACGGCTTTAACCCAGGAAGACTTCGAGACTGATCTCTAAGAAAGAGGTGGACCCCCTCTTTTTTAATAAATAGTGTATTTATGAAGACTCGTTCCTGCCAGCTGGCCGGGATGTTCTATCCAAAAGAACCATCCCATCTCTCACAGATGCTGGAGAACTTCTTCAGTTCTGCGGGTATCTCTGGAATCAATGCACACGGAATCGTTTCTCCTCATGCAGGATATGTCTATTCAGGGAACACTGCAGCAAAGGCGTATTCTGCAATTGCATCAGGGTTTGATGGGACATTTGTAGTTATAGGGCCTAGTCACCATGGTTTTTCTACAACTCTTTCACGGATACCCTGGGAAACCCCGCTTGGCCCGGTCATGGTTGATACAGATCTGATTGATGCACTCTCTTTTTCTGTTCATGAAGAAACAATGGCATTTGGCCATGAAAATTCAATTGAAGTTCAGATTCCATTTATCAGGTACAAGTTTCCACGAGCCCGTATCGTTCCTTTGATGATGGGCCCGCAGACATTGCAGGAGGTACAGCGAATTTCAACCTGTTTATCCCAGGCAATCTCTGATAATCCACGACCGGTACGGATTGTCGCTTCAAGTGATTTCTCTCACTATATTCCTGCAGAACAAGCCCGTAAAAATGATATGTACGCGATTGAAGCTCTTTTAACGCTTAATACAGAAGTTTTTTTTAAGCGGATACATGAGAGAGGTATCACTGCCTGTGGATATGGCCCTATTGCTGTTATGATAGAAACTCTGAAACAGGTGTCTAATCTGCACGAAGCAGTCCTTCTTTCATATACCACCAGTGGTGATGTTACTGGTGATTGGGATTCAGTTGTTGCATATGCCGCTATGGCGGTGTTCTGATGACTACCTGGAGTGCGCCTGGTAAAGTCTTTTTATTTGGTGAACACGCCGTTGTGTATGGAAAACCCGGTATTGCGATGGCAATAAAGCCACGGGTATATGTAACGGTCAGAAAGGGTAATCAAAGTCATTATGGTAAATCTCCGTATATTGAAGCATGTTTCAAGGAGATGGGTGTACGCGGAAGTATTTATATCAATTCCCAGTTACCAAGTTCTTCAGGTCTTGGATCATCAGCAGCAGTCACGGTTGCAACCCTTGCTGCTATCAATGATGAGTATAATCTTGGCAGGAACCTGGAAGAATTAGCTGACATTGCATTTTTAATAGAAAAAAATGTTCAGAAGGGAAGAGCCAGTCCGACTGACACATCGGTCTCTGCATTTGGTGGGATGTTCTTTATTACGGAAGGAAGACGTCGCAGGCTTGCACCCCAGAACTACAATCTGGTGATAGGGAATTCCATGGTTTCTCACAACACCTCACGGATGGTAGAGCTGGTAGCAGAACTCAAAAAAAATAATCCAGATATATGTAATCCGGTTCTTGAAGCAATTGAAGGTGTAACGATGGAGGCGATGAAATATCTGCATGATCCCCAGCGCCTTGGCAAGCTGATGGATATCAATCATGCATTGCTTGATGCGATTGGTGTTGGTCACCCGGTACTGACTCGTCTCGTCCTCGCAGCACGGGTGACCGGTGCATATGGTGCAAAGACCACTGGTGCCGGAGGGGGCGGATGTATGATAGCGTTAACACCCAAAAACTTCAGGAACAGGATAGCAGGTGCAATTGAAGTTTTTGATGGCAGGGCAATTATCACCTCAATTGACACAGAAGGTGTCAGAAAGGAGAATGATGGCTGAACGAATTCTTCTCAAGCTCGGCGGTTCTGTCATTACAGACAAAACAGGTACCGGTGAAGTGAAGACTGATGTTCTCTTGCATGTTGCGAATATTATCGCAGGATATAAAGATACACATCAAATGGTGATAATTCATGGTGCCGGTGGATATGGTCACCCTGAAGCTCATCGCTACCGGATACAGGAAGGTGTGTCTGCAGCAAATATGGCTGGTATTTATCAAACACACCATGCTGTAACCACCTTACATGAGATGGTAATCACCGCTCTCAGATCAGCCGGGATAGAAGCTATAGGGATTCACCCGCTTCATGGTTGTATTGCAGATAATGGGCGTTTACTTTCGTATCCTATCCAGCAGATCACTCTTATGATGGAACTGGGGATTGTTCCGGTCTTTCACGGTGATGTAGTGATGGATGTCAGGAAGGGGGCATGCATAATATCAGGTGATCAGTTAGTTTCGGTGTATGCCCGTGAACTGAATATTGACAGGGTAGGCCTTGCTACTGATGTACCCGGTCTTTTGGCACAGGATGGTTCAGTTGTAAGAACGGTGTCAGCATCACAGATTGATACCATTTTTATAGGGAAATCAGCAGCTACTGATGTAACTGGTGGCATGCGTGGCAAGATTGAAGAACTTCTTACGCTTGCCAGTGCAGGGGTTATGTCAGAGATTTTTCATATTTCTAACTTATCTGCATTCTTATCAGGATCGGATCATGGTGGAACCAGTATTATTAAGGAACAGTAATGGATAAAAAACAGTTTACATCCTCAAGGAAATTGGATCACCTGCGAATATGCTTAGAAAAAGATATTGAATCCGGATCATCCGGGTTTGAGGATATCAGGCTGGTACATCATGCACTTCCTGATACTGATATGGATAGTCTGAATCTTAAAACAACATTTTTGGGTCATTCTCTAGGTTCACCTCTCTTTATATCTGCGATGACCGGGGGTCATCCGGAGACTGAGAGAGTAAATAAAACGCTTGCTCTGGCTGCAGAGAAATACAATATAGGCATTGGTGTTGGTTCACAACGAGCGGCAATTGAAGATCCTGATCTGAGAAGGACATTCTCAGTAGTCAGGGATGTTGCTCCTCATGCTTTTGTTGTTGCAAACATTGGCATCGTACAGATACGGGATCATGGTCTCTCTTGGGCAGAAGAAGCAGTATCGATGATAGATGCTGATGCAATTGCAGTACATCTGAATTTTCTTCAGGAAGCCATCCAGCCGGAAGGGGATCATGATGCAACCGGGTGCCTGGAAGCGTTGCGGTTAGTATGTTCAGACTGCTCAGTTCCGGTTATTGTGAAAGAGACCGGATGTGGTTTTTCATATGAGACTGCAAAGCAGTGTTATGCTGCAGGAGCGAAGGCTGTTGACACTGGTGGTTGGGGTGGTTCTTCATGGGCTGCAATAGAAAGTTTCCGTGCAAAAGAGAGTGAAAAGCCAGAAGAACAACGACTCGATGAACTCGGACAGATATTTGCAGACTGGGGAATTCCGACAGCGGTAAGTGTCTATGAGACGAGTCGGCTTAAAGGCCCTCTCATTGCGAGCGGTGGGATCCGGACCGGGATCGATATTGCAAAGGCACTGGCACTGGGGGCAGACCTCGGCGGGATGGCGCTCCCTCTTTTACGACCTGCATGTGAAAGCCAGGATGCATTGTTTGCGGTGATAGAATCGATTCATCAGCAGATTCTGGTAGCGATGTTTCTGTCAGGATGTACGAGGACATCTGACTTTTCTAAAACAAATTGGTATGTTTCGGGGAGAACCCGGGATATGATACAAAATAAGGAGGATTAATATGGAGATAGAAATCCTTGCAGTGGGCGGTTATAATGAATTCGGAAGAAATATGACTGCTGTTCGCTGCGGGAAAGAAATTGTCATTTTTGACATGGGTATCAGGCTTGATTCACTCATGATGCATCCAAATATCGAGATGGAGAACACCCACTCGCTGGATCTGATTGAGCTTGGAATCATTCCTGATGACACAGTAATGAATGGGGTTGAAGGAACAGTAAAGGCCATAATTCTCTCACATGGTCATCTGGATCATATTGGCGCAGTCCCGAAACTTGCACATCGGTACAATGCACCAATTATTGGATCACCATATACCATTGAGCTTGTACGGCAGCAGATAGAAGGAGAGAAGAAGTTTAGTGTGACAAACAAACTCTTCTCACTGAAGGCCGGACAACGGTATACCATATCAAACACCCTGACGGTAGAGTTTGTAAGAACACAGCACAGTATTATTGATACCGTGACACCGGTTCTCCACACTCCGCATGGGGCGATAGTGTATGCTCTTGACTTTAAGCTGGATAGAAATCCGGTTATCGGTGAACCCCCTGACTTTGCAAGGTTTAAGAAACTTGGTAAAGAAGGAGTTCTTTGCATGATTGTTGAGACAACCAACATTCACCGCCCTGGTCGTTGTCCAAGTGAGCAGATTGCAAAGAATATGATACGCGATGTGCTTACTAGTTATGAGGATGAGAAGAATGCCATCATTATGAGTACATTTGCATCACATATTGCACGCGTTAAAACAATTGCCGAATGTGTTCATGAAATAGGAAGAAAGCCAGTTTTACTTGGGCGTTCGATGGAGAAATTCTGTGCAACCGCAGAGCAGATGCGACTGGTTGGTTTCCCTGAAACGACTAGCATGTTTGGGAATCGAAGGACGGTTGAGCGAACGTTACGAAGGATCATGAAGAGTGGTAAAGAACAGTATATCCCAATTGTTACCGGTCACCAGGGAGAACCTGGTTCAATCCTAACACGGATGGCAGAGAATGATACCCCGTACAAGATTGAACGTGGGGATAAGGTTATGATAAGCGCCCAGCTGATTCCGAATGATATGAATCGTGCACAACGGTACAGGATGTTTAAATTTATTCGGGATACTGGAGCACGTATCTTTGATGAACTCCATGTAAGTGGACATGCGTATTGTGAGGACCATTATGAGATGATCCAGATGCTTAGTCCACAGAACATTATTGCAGCACATGGAGGTATTGAGATGACATCGGAATATTTACAATTAGCCCGTGACTGTGGATATACCTTTAATGATTCGTTCTTTTTGATGACGAACGGACAGCGACAGAAGATACATAACCGGTGATTGAGATGGACCTTGACACGTACTTGAAGAAATCGGCAACAGATGTTAACAATCTACTGAACAGATATTATGGCAGTCCGTTAACTGAGCTCAGTAGTGCTGCAAATTATCTGTTATTTGCTGGTGGGAAGAGACTACGTCCCATTTTGTTTATGCTGTCTGCAGAGGCAGTTTCCTCTGGGTCTTCACCAGATATTATGCCAGCAGGTCTGGCACTTGAAGTCACACACTGCTTCACCCTGATCCATGATGATATTATGGATAAAGATGCTTTCAGACGGGGAAAACCAACAGTCCATACGAAATGGGGTGAACCGACTGGTATTCTGGCAGGAGATGTTTTGTACGCACGTGCCTTTGAACTGATATGTCATACAAAGACCCCGGAACTGGCAAAAATCCGTGCCGTGCAGATGCTTTCCCTGGCATGTATTGAGATCTGTGAAGGACAGCAGATGGATATGTCGTTTGAGAACCGGGATGATGTAACCCGGGCTGAGTACCTTGCAATGGTTGCAAAAAAGACCGGAGTACTCTATGGTGCAGCTGCCGGAATGGGTGCACTCTGTGCTGGAGGCAGTGATTCACAAATATCAGCCCTCTCAACCTATGGGAGTAGTATTGGTGCGGCCTTCCAGATTCAGGATGATATCATAGATCTTGTTGCAACTTCTGAAAAAAGTGGAAAAGATCAGGCATCTGATATCAGGGAAGGAAAACAGACACTTCTTGCTATCAAGGCACGTCAGCGAGGTCTTGATCTCAGTCCATATCGTCGCGATCTGAAAGCAGACGAGATAAAAGAACTTATAAACCTGCTTGATCGGGAAGGAGTTATTGCCGATGTCAGAGAAGAAGCTGAGGATCTGATTAGCACTGGTGTCCGTTCGTTACATGTACTCAATGATTCACCAGATAAAGATCTTCTTATTGAGTTGGCACATTATTTTATCGATCGGAGTTACTAATAGATGTCTGAAAGGAGAATGGTTCTTTTCCGATATGCTCTTTTAAATGCGGTAATGCATAAAAGCATACCTCAGGCAGGCACAGTCCTTGGTATGGTGATGGGAAATCACCCCGAGTTCAGATCTGAGGCAAAGGAGATGAAGACAGAACTTGTTTCAGTCATCGAAGAAGTTGCTGCACTCTCACCAGAAGAGCGTGAAGAAGCACTTTTTTTGATTGCTCCGGAAACACGTGAGGAATTACATCAAAAGAAAGAGAAGAAACGGGATCATACCCTTCCTGATCTATTAGGGGCAGAAAATGGCGTTATAATGCGTTTTGCTCCAAATCCGTCAGGTCCGCTTCATCTTGGCCATGCTCGTGCGGCATATCTGAATAATTCCTATATTGAACGATATGGGGGCAGATATTACCTTCGAATTGAGGATACCGATCCAAAACGGGTAGATCCTGATGCATATGATATGGTCAGGGAGGATATTGCATGGATGGGATTGCAGATTACAGACACGGTATATCAATCAGATCGCTTTAACGAATATTATGCCGTTGGCAGAGATCTCCTTACTATGGGTGCTGCATATGTTTGTACCTGCAATAATGAGACATTTCGTGATCTCAAGATAAAGAAGATTCCCTGCCCGTGCCGTTCTCAGACTCCGGAAGAAGGACTGGAGGGATTTGAACAGATGCTTGCGGGTGGCTATGATGAAGGATCGGTCACCATCAGGTTAAAGACAAATTTATCTGCTCCTGACCCGGCGATGCGTGACTATCCTCTCTTTCGGGTTTTAACCTCGGTTCCTCATGAACGGATTGATGCAATTGTTTACCCACTCATGAATCTCTCGGTTGCGGTAGATGATCATCTGCTTGGTATGACTCATGTTATCCGGGGAAAAGATCACATTGCAAATACGAATCGTCAACGGTTTATCTATGATTATATGGGATGGGAGGTTCCTGAATACCGGCATTATGGTAGGATGGGTATCGAAGGGGTTATTCTCTCGACATCAGGAATGAGAGAAGGGATAAAAAGCGGGGTATATACCGGTTGGGATGATGTACATCTTGGTACCCTTCGTGCTCTAGCACGGCGTGGTATCTCTCCACTGGCAGTTCAATCTGCGATGATCGATATTGGTATCGGAGAGACTGACATCCAGTTCTCATGGGAAAACCTGTATGCGAAAAATAAAGATATCGTGGATACTGGTGCAGATCGGTTCTTCTTTATTGCTGATCCGATACAGGTTACGGTAACCGGAGCAGAGCCACAGGTAGCATCCGCGATGCGATACCCTGGCAATCCGTCACGTGGCTATCGTACCATACCGTTTTCAGGGACAATTGTTCTGCCAGGAGCAGAGATATCTGCAGGATGGAAGATGGTACGGTTAAAGGATCTCTTTAATATTCACCTCTCATATGAACAGGATGGTATACAGGCAGTGTACGCAGGTACAAATCTGCAGGAGGCCCGGGATGCGAAAGCACCGATTGTTCAGTGGCTGCCAGATGATTATGGTATTCCCTGTCATCTGCTCAGACCTGACACAGATATGAAAGGTCTCTGCGAACCCGCAATTCGTGAGATGGTGAATAAAATTGTGCAGTTTGAACGGGTAGGTTTTGCACGGATTGATCAGAGTGATGCAGATGGCGTTACTGCATATTTCTCTCACCGATAAACAGGTATAACATAAAAAATAGGTATGACATATGAATCAGACAGAACAAATCATCTATCACCCTATTGGTATCATTCATTCAGAACACACAGAACAGGAGAACACGCCTATCCAGGGGATCTTTAATCCATCAAAGGGATTTATTGAACTTTTTTCTGATTATGTTCCTGGATTAGAGACTCTTGAAGATTTTTCACATATTATTCTTTTATATCATTTTCATCAATCTTCTGGTTCTGAACTTATTCGTGAACCGTTTCTTGACGGTGAGACAAAGCGGGGAATTTTTTCTATCCGGCACTTTAACAGACCAAATTCTATCGGCTTCTCAATTGTGGATCTGCTAGGCATTCATGAAAATATTATAAAGATAGGTGCAGTTGATATCCTTGATGGGACACCACTTCTTGATATAAAGCCCTATGTGTACCGGTTTGACCACCGTGAGGAAGTATCAGACGGATGGGTTGAGAAGAATCATCTGGATGATATCGCAGACTGGAATGCAACCCCAAAAGGTCTCCGGGATCGTTCACGGGCTAAAAAATAGGTTTCTTCTTCTGATACATGTTCTTTTTTTCTGTATCCAAGTTCAGAGTCCCATATTCTCCCGATAAGAATCAGATGCTTCTTCAAGGAATATAAACCGTATCTTGTGATATATATCATCGTATACCAGGGGAAATCCGGTTTCAAAAGATACAGTATCAGCAAGTACTTCGCGATATGCATACCAGAGACGGTCATGCGGGAGGAGAATTCGCCTGCCATCACTCTCTCCAAAGAGAGCCCCATCTCCCACCTGTCGTGTTGTTACGAGAACAGATGAAAATCCATTGCCGTCTCTTCCCTCCTCAATAGCATCAGTGAGCGCTATAGAGGGATCATAGGATCCATACAGGAAATCAGGAATGACAACGAACCGGTTTTCATCACTGAACTGGTCTGCAATTGACGGAGATACACCGGTGTAGACTGGCAGTTCTCCATAGGTAAGCCTGCTCATGGCAATGCCATTTTCCAGTGCACTAATATGGGATCTGACTGATCGCTCCGGGGCAGAGACCGGTGGTGATGTTCCTGTCATCATATACTCATGCAGCAAACTTCTGTTTTCTTTAGAATCAAGCCATATCAAACTCTCTATCACTGCATCAGGTACCCAGGAAGCGGTCTTTTTAGGTGGGTCCAGAATGATGCGACTCTCTTTAACAGAAAGAGTATAATACGTATCTCCTCTTGCATACTCTTTTCCGATGGCACTCATATCATCTGTGGAAAGAAGCCCTTTTTGGTAGTCTTGTTGTGACTCAAGGATATTCCATTTTTCAACAAATCCTGTTCGGTAGTCAATATACCTTCCTACGGTTTCATCTTTTGATGATGTGACTGCAGCAACTGATACAGAAACGAGAGAAGATATGAGAAGGATGGTAAGAGTGATTTGTATGAAACACATAACAGGGGTATCAATTTTGTAATAGTTCATATGTAATGATTTAGGAGAGGATGATAATATAGTCAGTGACGGTATAAGGAGTACCTGGAGTTACGCCTGATGTTCTCATCCAATGTATAATCCATAGGCAACTGATTCAAAAATTTTTCAATTGCATCGAATTCTCGATCCTAATGTAAACTTCTTAATGGGTTAGTGGAACAAAAATGAGAATCAGATATACAGCAGCGTATTTCGGTGTAAGGTATCAATTATTGTTTCTGGTTTTGCGCATGCAAAAAATTGTGTAAAAAAAGATTGAAATCTTTTGATACCATTTCGGTATATCAATGTAAAGTTTAAGTTTCTGGTTCAATAAGACCAATTCTTTCCTGGTACCATTCAGGCATCTCTTCAACGTACAGGAGTCTGACTTTTGTGTAATTGTCTGCATTTGTAGCAGCAAATGGTAGATCAAGTGCCAGGTTATCTGTTATTACTTCCCGGGTAGCATACCAGACAAGCCCTTTCATTAAGATCATTCGTTTTTCATCATCGTTTGCAGAGAAGGCTGGAGATCCTTGTGGCGCATGAATGACAAGGAGATCAGCATATCCTTCACTATCTCTGCCTTTTTTTATCGCGTCTGCAATGGCAACACTGGGATCAAGGGAAGCATAAGTGAATGAAGGTTCCTGGTAGTATGAAAATGAGTCAGAATGTTTCAGTTCATCTCCGCCAATCCCAACAAAAAGCAGTATTTCATTCTGTAGGTTTGCTAAATCGACTGCATTATTGATGGTTGTTGCATGGGATCGCACGTTTCGTTCATTTCCGGTGGTCTCTGGGATGATTCCTGAAACCAGGTAATCTGTCACCTGATCACGGTTCTTCTGGTCAGTTACATACCATGAGATACTCTCGATGATATCATCGGATGGCACCCAGGTGTAAAATCCCTCAGGTTCTTCAATTGCTAGTGTACTAGAATCCACTGCGACGGAAGGGGTGTTATCATTCAGCGCATATTCCTGTGATATGATACCCATCTCAGGACTGGAAAGGACACCTGCAGAAAGGTCATTTTGTGCCTCTTTCAGAGTATACGAGGTAATAAAACCCGTTCTTAAGTCCAGGTATTTACCAAGAAATAAAGACTGGTCACGGGGCTCTGGCTGTTCTACAGGAGGAACACCTCCGACAGATGCAGTAACCGATGTGATACCGATGGACAACAACAGCATAAACAAAATTCCAAGTACAAGGACATTGGTATGGGAAATATGTATTCGATTCATGAAACCTCTATACTATACTTTGTCCATCTCCTATCAACTTTGTGTACCTGACAGGATAGATAATTGGCAAGGGTACAAATTGAAAGAAAAATTGATGGTAAAAAAAGTGCCCTTATGCTTCTCCATCATAAATTATGGTGATGTAGCGGGCAAAAAAAATGATCCAGACCGGGGCGATGATAAGGACCAGCAGATTGCCAAGGAGAGGAATTAAGAGGAATCCAAAGCAGATAAACGCAAATATAAACGTTAGAACCCAGAGGACAATCCAGAGGATAAAATAATCAAACCATCCGGTTTTTGAGCTGACATCTTTCACGATTGCAGTGATGTTATATGCTTCGCTGATGGATCCCTTTCGTATTGTCCGGACCATCGCCATAAACATCACTAAGGTGAGAAATACAAAAAGAATCCCTGCTATGGCCATTCCAAAGAAGCCAATGGTATCCAGAAGTGCTGTTAACAGAAATGTACTTTTCCCCTGAAACAGAGTCATTGCAGAGTCAAATGAGATGATTGAGAGAGCTCCAAAGAAGACTAGAATAATGATTACCGGGATGGCATACATGATAAAAATAACATTCATCTTCCATCCATCGATGAACAGGCTCATCCAGTTTTGTACATCAGGGGCATTATCTGGTGTGTGAAATACCCTTGCAATATATCCGTTCAACAGGGGGATAAAACAAAGAGAAATGCCCTGAATGATGAAGAGGATAATTAAGAGGATCCATTTTTTAAGGTCTTTTGTGACACCATCTCCTGCATATTGTGATGCCTTCTGAACAGCTGAAATTATCGTCATATTTTCATTCCCGTATATAGGGTGGGATTATGAGATAATTAATGATTATTCTTTCACATCAATGACTATCTCTTTTAATGATGGTACAATACTCTGTAAAATAGTATGGTGATAGGTGCCAGGTCGATTCCGGAAAGAATACTCTTGTAAATAATGGTATTTCTTCTGCGTAAACTCATGCCAGGCAGAGTAGGTACAGATATACTCATTCTAAATAACGCGAGGGAAATTGCACAAATCCCTCTTCATTTCGCTGGTAGGATTGAATGCATATGTTCCTGATGCATTTACTCCATGTTATTCCTGGTTTTGAAAAAAGTGCAAATGTATTACCCATGGAAATCTTATGGAACATCCTTAAACTCCCTACCTTTCAGGATACAATCCTGCTTATGTACTCTGGTTCTATACTTTTTAATGATATTTGAGCCTGATATAGAGGAGGATACGCATTTACGATGAGATACATGCCAGAAATGATTTGAATACAGCATAAGAAGTAATGATAGTATCCACTCCCGTCTTTGCCAGTCGTTTAGTTTCTCTATGTCATATCACAATTCTTATTGGTCTGAAAATGATATCACAGATCGATGAAAAGAAATTTCTGTTGGATTATGTATTGTATCCGATGCCGCCAGTATAGTACTAATAATCGGGACCGGGTGTGGATGGATAAACAATGAAGTGTATCTCAATTGTTGGAACTGACCCTCTTGCTCCGGTGCTATTTCGGCATGGAATGCATATTTGTACAACGCCGGTCTTTTCAGAAGCAGTATGTTCGTTTTATCCTATTGATGAGGTTGTTTTGCTCACCACAGATGGCGCTTATAAGACTAATTATCACGAATCAGCGAGAAGAACGCCAAACAGCAGGCGGGTCTGGATTCCTGATGGGAAAAATGAAGCTGAGATGTGGCAGATTTTTGAGATTGTATGTTCACAGGTTGACGAGGGTGAAGATATTGTCTTTGATATTACGCAGGGATTTCGGACACTGTCTCTAGTTGCTTTCATGTCGATAGCCTACTTAAAAGAGGTAAAACAGGTTGCGTTTGCACGGGTGTTATATGGGGGGTATCATCTTCATTCAGATTCCGCTTCTGATGTGGTTGATGTACTTGATATGACTGGATTTATTGATATTCTGGACTGGATTAGTGCCGTTCATTCCTTGTTGCATCATGCAGATGGTTCATCTCTGGAGGAGATGGTGAGTAGAATCCATTCCAGTATGTATCATAAGCAGGTTAAAAAGCCTCCATTGGCACTTGCCCCCTGGGCACTTCAGGTTAGATCGTTTGCATCTGCGGTGCGGCTTTCACGACTGATAGAGGCTTGTGCATCTGCCCACCGGGTAATACAGGGACTTGATGCTGTGGGGTCTGAAGTTGAACGATTCATACCGGCACTTGTTCCTCTGTTGGATCGTATTCGTTCGCTTGAATCGTTTTCATCCCCATTTCCCAAAGAAGGTCTGACAAAGGAATACTTAGAAAAACTGCTCAGTCTTATCAGATATCAGGTTGAACGTGGGCTGTATCAACAGGCAGCTACCTTTGCCAGAGAGTGGATGGTATCAGTTCTCATTCTAACTCATGGGGAGTATAAACAGGTGTGGCTGAGAAGAGAGATTCGCGATGACATGGAGCAGGCAATAGGTGGCGCTCTCATTCGGATTCAGGGTGGACCTTATGAACGCGGTAGATTATCAGACTGGTTTGAGGAACTTACTACATGGGAGGAGCTAACGGTAATCTGGAGCAGGGTATCAGGATTGCGAAATGATCTTGCCCACTGCGGTATGCATGAAGAGCCAAAAAAGGGTAGTAGTAAGATAATCGGACAGATTGAACGGCAGAGCAGGGATATCATCCAGGATTTGGAACAATTTTTAGAGATTTGTACTGCATTGTGCCATAATGGAAGATATGGTACTTGATATCATGGGTCTCTTTTTTACAATTTTTTTATTTTTGGTGTTTTATATTGACATTGGGGATAAAGCACTTTTTATGGAATTTCATCGGTATTTCAGAGTACATTTTCATATTAGCAAAACCCTGGTTAAACCAACCTGTTTGTCATGAATATGGATCCTCATTTTCAAGATTGAGCCTGATGCCTTGCATCATCGCGTTTTATTTGTATCAGAAAACAATTTTTGCAAATCTGTTTTTTTGGGGGTTACCGGAAGATAAATTATTAGATATAAACATGCCAGATAGAATCTGGCAGTAGATTTGGTTATTCATTGGATTAATGCTCTAAACAGACTTATGTTCTTATAAGAAACCTCATCAGGGATCTGGTATAATCATACATAAACATCATGACCATACCCATTATTGATCTTTTTCTTCATCTTGATCAGTTTCTTGGAACAATGGCCATAGAACTCGGCTTGTTAATTTATCTGGTACTTTTCATTATTATTTTCTGTGAAACCGGCTTTGTCGTAACCCCGTTTCTGCCTGGCGATTCTCTTCTTTTTATATCCGGAGCTCTTGCTGGAAGCGGAGTTTTGAATCTGCCAGTTCTCATTCTGGTAATTGCCATTGCTGCAATCATCGGTGATAGTGTTAATTTCTGGATTGGGAGATTTTCAGGGGCAAAAATTATGAAAGGGCGCTTTTCTGCATTTATTAAAGTTGAATGGATAGACTATACCCGTGAGTTTTATGATAAGTGGGGTGGGGTAACAATAGTATTAGCACGATTTGTGCCCTATATACGAACTTTTGCTCCTTTCCTTGCCGGTATCGGCGATATGAACTACCGGGTATTTCTATTATATAATATTCTTGGCGGTGTTTTGTGGACTGGAGGAATTGTTCTTTGTGGGTATATCATTGGTAATATCCCTTTTGTACAGGAGAATGTCAGTATCCTGATGTGGATTGTTCTCTTTATCTGTCTCTTCGCTGTCGGGATGGTCATTAAGGCGCTCATTCAGGTGGTGATGCATAAAAGTGAGAACTAAACCCTGGTTTTAGTCATTGTTTCCCATGCAAATGACCACGTTAAATATTTCTTTATGTTTGTTTTTGTACGTTCATGAGAAACGCAGGTATGACCAATCACACTAAAAATTTGTTATTCCTTGGCAAAATATAGGTTACAATGGCATTTTCCATCTTTTCGAATTTCATCCTTGTGATACACACAGGGGCAGATGATATCTTTATCTTTTTCGTGATCTCCACTGCGAATTCGACAGGGGCAGTACTGTTCCCCATACTTTTCTTCGTTTCGAACAAGTCCTTTCAGAACTGTTTCGAGTTGTTTTGTATTTGAATTGAGAAAAAAACCGTTTTCATCTGCATATTTCTGAACTACTTCTCTCATCTTGTCAGTATTGATATCATTCATGGTAATTGTTCTATGTTTAGTGTAATAATCTTTCGTTTATGAGGATATTTGTATCTGTTATTCCACTAATATATACGGCCATTGAGAGAACATTTCTCTGCAGACCAAACAAACTGGTAACATTTTTTCTTGAACGGTTAGGGTTTGCCTCTTTGTTATATTTCCTGTTTTTGCTACATTTTTATCAGAGGCATCAATAGTTACCATATACTGCCTGGCAGTCATGAGAGACTCTTGAAAGTATCCAATACTTTCAAGTGTGCGTGGCATTTCTCCAGGGTCAGGCATTCATGCTTTTGTGTGATTGTGATAATAATTAAGTACTTTATTGTATACCCATTAGCTGATTTCCGGGAGAATGCGTGTTAGGAGTTTTTGGTATGTCGTTATGACGTCTCCTTTATCCTGCCGGTATACATCTTTGTCAAGTGACTCACCTGTTTTAGTATCCCACAACCGCATTGAATCCATACTAATCTCATCACCTAGTATTATCACTCCCTTACATCGTCCAAACTCAAGTTTAAAGTCTATAAGTGAGATGCCGTATCCTGCAAAAAAATCAATAAGGATTGTGTTAATCCGGCGTGTTGTCTCTTTTATCCGGGATAATTCATCAGGGGTCAGAATGCCGAGACCACAGATTATATCGTCATTCATCATTGGATCCCCCCGAATGTCATCTTTATAGTCGATTGTAATTATTGGAAACTCAAATATCGTTCCTTCTGATATAGGGTATCGGCGGACCATTGATCCTGCTGCCCGGTTCCTGATAATTATCTCAAGGGGGATCATGGAGAGATGTTTAACCCGCATTGTGATGGTATCATCCATCCTGATAAAATGAGTTACAATTCCATGGCCAGCAAGCAGTTCCATAAAAAAAGCTGATGCAGCTGCATTAAATCGCCCTTTATCCTTTAGGATATCGTGTTTTTCGCCATTAAATGCAGTAATGTCGTCACGAAAGACAACAATAAGTTCATCTGGTTGTGAAGTCTGATACAGGGTCTTTGCCTTTCCCTGGTATAATGGTTCATTGTGCATTATTAGTCCCCAAGTGGTATATTTCTCTGGAATGGTGTGTAATAAGGTCGGATAGTCTATCTGAATACCATTTTTTTCTGATGTATTCAGGATAAATACAGAGTCTTTCCTGCAACTGGGTGTCTCCAATAAGTGACTGGATTTCTTCAATCTGTGGCCATGGATGTTCGGGGTTTACATAATCGATAGTGACTGGTGATATTCCCCCGAGATCGTCAACGCCAAACGGGATGATATCAGCAACATTAGCCAGATTTGGTGGTATCTGTATGGCTATATCTGGTTGAAGAATTTCTTTTGCCATAGTCACCGTATCGGTGATACACTTTAATTCAGCAGGTTTCATCTCTTCCATATCTGTTCCTTCTTTAGGACAGAAATTCTGGATGATAACCTCCTGAATATGATGATACCTGGTGTGGAGATCTCTGATGACATGGAGTG
>CAYRYR010000002.1:0-61005 GCA_964428385.1 uncultured Methanoregulaceae archaeon | reverse complement strand
GCGGTTAATCAATTAAATTATCAAACGAATGTGTTTCAACTGGAAAGATTTATGTGAGGAGTGAAAACATGATTGCACAATCACTTGAAAAATCGACAGAGCCTGTATCTTCTCATTTGTTTCATTCATATTCATTCTTTTTATTTTTGAACCATATCGCAACTACTATATTCAAACGTATGACAAATAATCACTATCTACATCTTACATGAGAGGTTGGATTTGATACTTGTCACGATAATAACTCTGATCCTTGCGTTTATGTTTATGTTTACCAATGGCTTTCAGGATGCCAGTTCGATTGCAGCAACATTTATTGCATCCCGTTGTGCTACTCCGGTTCAGGGAATACTCATGGTAGGGATAATGAACTTTTTTGGGGCCCTGCTTGGTGGTAGTGCTGTTGCATTCACGATATCTGGTCTCCTGATAATACCATTAACTGCTGATATGGTAATTGTGCTTTTTGTTGCCCTTTTTTCTGCTCTTATCTGGAATCTTGTTACCTGGAGATATGGAATTCCATCTTCCTCAACACATGCCCTAATAGGGGGGTTAACAGGAGCAGGGATGGCGTATTCTGGAATTGCTGGGATAAACTGGGGAGTTTCAGAATTGTTTGCGACTCCCGTACAGCTCACAGGGATGGTTAAAATCCTCCTATTTTTGATTCTTTCAGTATTGATTGGATTTATAGGTGGATTTTGTATGAGAAAATTCACTCACGAAATACTAAAAAACGCAAAAAGAACCATTAACAAATCAATAATCAGAACAAACTGGATAACAACCGCTGTTATGGCCTTTACCAATGGAGCAAATGATGCACAGAAACAATTGGGTATTGTTGCGATGGTTCTCGTCTCTGCAGGGTTCATGCCATCCCTTGAGATTCCGGGATGGACTCGTCTGGTATGTGCGGTTTTATTAGCTCTTGGGACAGTTGGAGGAGGCTGGCGGATTATGAAGACTCTTGGCAACAGAATATTCCGGATTAAACCGATTCATTCCTTTGATTCGCAGATATCTTCCGGAGCGGTAATCATGGCATCAACCTGGATGGGGGCCCCTGTCTCATCATCTCATATCATTATCACATCTGTGATTGGAGTGGGGGCGGGAGAAAATCTAAGGAAAGTGCAATGGTCAGTGGGAACTGATATTATTATAGCGATGGTGATGACCATACCGATAACGATGCTTCTTGCAGCATGCAGTTATTTCACGATCTCATGGATGCTATGAGGGTTCATTCATGAAACATAATGAGAAAAGAAATAAATTGGGATTGAACCGGGTTTTCTCTCATATCTTTCCGGCAAAATATGATTTTGAGGGTATGCTTGCAGATCAGGCTGATATGACATTACAAGGTGTTAGAACGTTTTTTACCTGGATTCAGCAGGTACCTCTTGTTGAACCGTTTATCCTGGAGAAAGAGGCAGAAAAAGTGGATATGATGCGGTACTCTCTCGAAGGAAAACTTATGGATGCGTTCTCTACTCCTTTTGATCGTCAGGATCTCTATGCACTCTCCCGCCAGATGGATTATGTACTCAACTTCTCAAAAGAGACCGCACGTGAGATGTATATGTTTGGAGTAATCCCTGACAGACCCATACTGGATATGGCGCAGTCGCTGCTTTCAGGGACACAATACCTTGCTGAAGGTATTAAAATATTGAATTCTGACAAGAAACAGATTGAAGAGATTATTCCACAGGCAAGATATTACCTGCACCAGATTGAGGATATATATATAACAAGTATGGCAGAATTACTCTCTACTGATGACCCTATGAATGCATTACGTAAGCGGGAGGTCTATCATCATCTACGTGATGCCGGGAGAGCTCTTCGAAAAACCTTGTATCTGCTACATAAAGCGGTTGTAGGTCTAGAATAACAATAAATTCTTTTTTTTTCAGATCAGATACTAACCCCTGTTTTCAATTGTATCTCAAACAATTGAATTGAAAAATACTATTCCCTGAAGCAATATAGGTAATGGCAAACTTTCTAGAAAGCTTATCTTAATCCATAGTGGTGTAATCAGCCTGCACGCCTCTTTATAACCTTCGTTTCACTTTGATTATAAGAAGACATTATACCTGGCACTATAATTACTTTAGTATAATATCGAAAATTGCTTTGTCCCAGGTATCACGGGTTGTTCCAATAACCGGAAGTCCATTTGGCATCATATTTTCCGGGACAAATTCTGGCCCTCCAAGTTCACGGCTTACTTTCTTTCTGACACAGTCATCCATCTTCTTCCCTCTGCAATACAGACTAATAAATCCCTTGACGGCTGCCCTTGTTCTTTGATTCTCTTCATATTCTTTCACAAATGAACAATTTTTCAAATTCGGACAATCTACCATATTTCTATACGGTAATTTAGTGATATATATATGTATTTATTATATATAGAAAAATAATATCAAATGACGCATACATTCAGAGAGAACCCATGAAAATTCTGTATTCTTAAGAGGAGTGAGCGATTTACCGAGACTGAAAGGACTTGCATAAAGATTTTATACTCAGCAGGGAACCATAAATCATGAAAGTAGGGTATCAGGTTGTAATTCAGTTATTTTTCATATTACTTCTGTTCACGGTTTCAACAACAGCAGATATCTCAACGATCCCAGAGCGGGGGACCGTATATATTGGAGAGGAAGGGCTTGATATTACTGCATGTGGAGTTTTTCAGGGTGACACTATCGGCTGGTGGAGTGAAGGTCGTCAGACAACAAATGAACCTTCAGATCTCATTACTATTAGCGATCCTACATCATTTTATATATCACCCATTTTATTTACTGATAAAACTGGTCCCTGGTATTCCTATCCTGATGCGCAACTGGCTTTTTATGTGAAAGAGCCGAAACTGGCCATACGAGTTATGGATAGTACTGCAGATTTTGATGCCACTGGAAAATGGGTACCAACAGGACAGACAATCGGATTCAGACTGGAAAATAATCTATATGACATGATTAACCGGCCAGGAGTGGATGGAGCCCCGTTTGACATTTCAATTATCACACCTGATGGTCTCGAATATAGTTCGGTTGATGGATACCGCCTAAACGCAATTTTGGTTGATTCATCACCGTATGAGACTGGAGGAGTATGGAACACAGCTGGACAAGAAGCTGGATATTATGCGATACAGGCAAAATGTACCGCAAACCAGATGGATGAGAATAATAAAAAACCGGGAGCTGCCTGTTCTGAGATTGTTCAGGTTCAGATACAGAGTGTAAATCCATTAATTAAGGATTTTAGCAGACCCGATGAGATGATTGATTTAAGTGACGTACAAGAAGAACCAGATACATCTCTGACACCACAATCCCTTCCCTCATCACTGGATAGAGATAGTATGAGTCGTACTCAATCGGAATCAGAAAAAACCGAACTTTATTCTCCCCCCTCTTCAGATATTATTACAAGCACACCTTCAGTACCTCCTGAGCTTCTGCCACTATCAGAGATAATAGACGATTATCCTACACCTGATGACACTGTTAATTTAAAGAATCAGGATCAGAGAACTGAACCGGTGACGCGAACGCAGGGTCCTGCACCTGCACCGACGACAACGTCACCTGGATATTCATTCTTCCTGGCTGTTGGTGGAATAATGATCGCCCTTTTCCTATGTGCATGGAAGAGATAGATGGTAAAGCTCTGGAATCATTTTCACACGTCTGTAAAAGGAAATCCAATAGCTTTTTCACATGACACAGAAAAGTAATATCATGAATCTTGGCACAACCATCATTAAATCCCGTCGGAGTGTCAGAGCATATACTGATGTCCCAATCGATGAAGAGGTCATCAAAAATACGCTCGACTGTGCCCGGCTGGCACCAACTGCAATGAATCTGCAACCCTGGATATTTGTCGTTGTACAGCAGAAAGACACGTTGAGAGAGATTGCATCAGTGACGGATCATGGTAAGTTTATTTCTGAAGCTCAGGTCTGTTTTGCGATTTTTGGAGAGAAGGATGCAAAATATTACCTTGAAGATTGTTGTGCAGCAACAGAGAACATGATAATCAATCTGCAGGCCTATGGTGTCAGTTCATGCTGGGTTGCCGGAGATAAAAAAGCATATGCAAAAGAGATACAGGCACTGTTACATGTGCCAGAGAAGTACACCCTTGTCTCGCTTCTTCCTGCAGGATATCCTAAAGAGATAATTGTGCCAAAAAAGAAGACATTAGAGGAAGTAGCATTTTTTGAAGAGTATTCTGAAGATAACTAACACCTTTTTTTCGTAAATAACGTTGTGCAGATCTTTTCGGCAGGCCAGATCTATATCTGGAATGATCTCCAATGAATATGAAATGATAGAGAGAATCACTATAGCATCCATTATTCTCATCTCTTTTACGGTACTGATTCCATTGACTGGTGCCGCACAGACTGCTGACGAATGGTTTGAAACAGGTGTCAGTTATATGAATGACAGGGACTATGAAAATGCTGTCAGTGCCTATGAAGAAGTCCTTTCACTCAATGATACCTATACCGAAGCCTGGAATAATAAAGCGGTTGCTCTTATGAACCTTGAACGGTATGAAGAAGGACTTTTGGCAGCTGATACTGCAATTGCACAAGAACCACGCTATGCCGATGCCTGGAGTAATAAAGGGGCAATCCTCACTGCTCTTGATGATTATTCTTCTGCCTTTGCAGCGATTAATACCGCACTTGAGCTTAATCCGTCTTTTGCAGCTGCCTGGAATAATCTTGGAGGGGTGTATCAGAAGCAGGAAGATTATTCTGCTGCCCGTGATGCGTTTCTTAAGGCTATCGAACTTGATACCGAATTGTCATCTGCCTGGAAAAACCTGGCTCAAATGTATGCAGCTGTAGATGATTACTCTTTAGCCCATGATGCTATCAATACTGCAATTGATCTTGAGGGAGATAATCCTCGTTTCTGGCTTGTGAAGGGAGATATTGAGATGCAAAGCGGGGACACAGATGCAGCAATCACATCATATACAACTGGTCTTTCCTATGATGCATCAAATATTATTCTCCAATACCAGTTGATTCGGGGTCTTATTGGAGAGAAACAATATGAAAAAGCTCTTGGTACTATTGATAATCTGATTCTTCTCTTACCTGATGAGGAAGGACTATGGGGAATGCGGGGCAGTGTTCTTGAGGCACTTGAAAAGACCGATGAAGCAATTGCTGCATATGACCGGGGACTCTCTATCAATCCTCAAAATACTTCGCTTCTCTCACAAAAAGCTGCAATTCAGATTCTTTATGAGCAATGGGATAATGCTCTGCAGACTCTTGATGCCATTATTGCGATAGATTCTGAAAACAATGCGGCAATAACGAGCAAAGCCCTTTTATTAAGCACACTGGGCAGATATGATGAGGCATTACCTGTACTTATTCAGGCACTGGAAAACGATAGTACTAATTTACAATTGCTTTCTTATTTTGCTGAATCAGAGATGCAGACCGGGGATCTTACCGGTGCAATTGAGTCTTTGGATCGTCTGATCTCTCTTTCACCTGATTCAGTAATTCCATTGTTGTATCAGAAATCTCAACTATACTCTGCACTTTCAATGAATAGTGATGCAATTGATGTACTACAGGATATTATCTCACGGGATTCCTCATATGTATCAGCATACCAGGATCTCGGGTATCTTTTCCAGACTGAAGGGGCATATAACGAAGCTGCTGATGCATATATTGCTGTTACCACTATCACTCCGGAAGATGGTTCATCCTGGTATAATGCCGGTCTTGTTCTCTCCCAGGCATCTCGTTTTGAGGAGGCTATTCCCTACTTTATAAAAGCAGAAGAAATCATGCCTGATTATCCAACTACAAAAGTGAATCTTGGCATTGCTCTTGCAAATTCCGGCAGGTATCAGGAAGGTATAGACAAGATAAACGAGGCAAAAAGACTAGAGCCAGACAATGCAGAAATACGGGCAACACTCGTCAAGATTACGAGTAATATGAATACATCCACTGCGACTGTATTACCGGGTGACACTCAAAGTACACCGGAAAACTCGAATCAGACACAGCCAGCTTCTGATGGTATGAAAGTCCCGGATAACATCTACCTGTAAAAGAAGGAGAAAACCTGAAGGCATTCTTTTTCTATTTATTGTACATTCCGGATCTGGTATCTGATATTCTATGATATAGTGGTTTTTTCTGCCTTTCATATCAGGATTATCAAACAATCACATATTTTTCTCTCTGCATCAATCAGATGCAATTATCGCATATTCTCTCTCAAACCTGTGATTAAAGAGAAGAATATATATGACTATTGTCATTATAACAGGGCAGGAAGTGAGCACTATTTTCAATTTAAAAAAGATGTGCCCTCATTTTGGTTCTTCTTCAGTAATCACAGAGATGATATCTGTAAGAGTATCAGCAGGATATACTCCTGCAGGTAGTTTGTACGCAGTATCACCTGAAAAAATAAAGGTCCGGGGGATCTGCATCAGTACATCAATTCCTGCATCCTGTGCAAGACCTACTGAAAATTCGGCAGGTGCAGCTGCAAAATATCCAGAAAAGTTGTTTTTAATGACATGAGACTCGATATCCTCTATTTTCTCATTTGGATCAATGTCTACATAACATACCGGGTACATGCCATGTGTCTTCTTAAAAAAAAGAGTTGTCTCTTTGAGTTGAGATGAACAGGCACTGCACCATATCGCAAATGTCTGCATCACGACTGGCTGCCCCTCGTCTAAAAGCGAGGAAAGGGTAAACTGATCTTTGGTAATGGCATCAGTCAGAGTAATATCACTCCAGGAAAGTTCTCCTGAAATTGATGTTGTCGAGTCAAAATCACTAGTTTCTTTTATATCTGTGATCTCAGATCCATAGACGACTGAGGAAGAAAGAGACATAATGAGCAAAAAAAACAGACACGTAATAAAAAGAGAATTGAGTCTGATATGATGGGAGTGATTCATTACTCAGTTCTCGTTTCGCTGTTCTTAAACGTCTTGTGGTGTTTTAAACAAAAGTAATACTATTTTGTTACTGGATCATCTGAAAGAGGATGATGACATCAGAAAAGTCAATTCTTCCATTTCCTGAATAATCAAATACAGCAACAGGTTCGTTAGCTGCAATCCATTCCAGGTACGTGAAATACAACACTACATCCTGGAAATCTTTTCTGCCGTTTCCGTTCAGATCTTCATAGAGATTATTACCATCAGGATCTGTCGGTTTTAACTGCTGATTTGGAAGGGGAACTATACTGCTGCCTGATGATGTAGTAGTGAATGAAGCAGTAATGGTATGACTTCCTGTTATCTGGTTAAACTGGTACTGAGTGACCGGGCCGACAGACCGTCCGTCAACAATAACATCCTGAATCTGATACCCCTGGTTGGGAGATATTGCATAGGTTTGTCCACTTCCTCCTGGAAGACTGATAAGACCAGTAGGATTGATACTCCCTCCTGACCCTGCTAATGATGTGATGGTATAATAATTCTGAACAAAGCTGGCAGTTATCGTATGGCCTGACGTAACTTGTGAGAAGGTATAGGTTTCAGGTGTTCCGACAGAGGTTGCATCCACTCGAACATCACTGATGTGGTAACCTGATGAAGGTGTCATTGTAAATGTCTGTGTTCCTCCATATGAGATCGAAACTGACCCTGATGGAGAGATGGTCCCTCCCCCGGTTGTACTTGATGTAATAGTGCAGGATGACTGAATTGGTAAGAAATTTGCATGAATTGTATGGTCCTTTGATACCGCTGAAAACCGGTAAGTGGAAACGACTGCAACAGACTGACCATCAACAATCAGACTGGAGGTTGCATATCCGGTCTGGGGTGTGATGGAGATAACAATATCTGCCCCCTCGGCAATGTTGTTCGTCCCTGCAGGAGTAACAGAACCACCTAAACCTGCCGTTGTTATGATATTATAGGTTTTTGCAGGTGAACTTCCTCCTGTTGCAGCTTGTACCGCTTTTTTTGCATTAATCCGGCCACCTGAAACGGTCTTACCTGACAGTACAGAGAGGGGATCTACATTCTGCATAATTAGTTGTTTTATCTGTTGTGCAGATAGTCCTGGTTGTACTGATTTGAGAAGTACTGCAAGACCAGATACGTGTGGCGTTGCCATAGAGGTACCGGAGAGATAAACATATCGGGTATTAGGAGCACAACTGGCTATGTGATCCCCGGGTGCAGCAACATCAACCATTGTCTTTCCATAATTTGAGAATCCTGCGAGATTGTCAGTATTTGTGGTTGCTGCTACTGATATTATCTGATTAAGATTGAAATTTGAGGGATAATGACCCGTGGCATCGTTGTCTGATCCCTGATTTCCGGCAGCACAGACAATAAGTCCGGGAACACGTTGGAAAGTATCATACATTGCCTGACTTTCTGCCCCGCTTCCCCATGAACATGAGAGTATATCTGCCCCCATCATTCGTGCATAATTAATGGCATTCAGAGCTCCAATTGTATCTCCCTGGCCTGTTGCATCAAGGAATTTTAATGGCATCAGTTTGGCTTTCCATGCAACCCCGGCGACTCCGATTCCATTGTTTCCGATAGCCGCAATCGTTCCTGCACAATGAGTGCCATGACCCTGGTCATCCATCGGATCATTATCGTTATTTACAAAATCCCACCCGTGAACATCATCAATGTACCCGTTTTTATCATCGTCAATGTTATTATTGGGTATTTCTCCCGCGTTTGTCCAGATATTTGCTGCAAGATCAGGATGGGTATAATCAATACCTGTATCGATAACCCCTACCACCACATTTGATGATCCGGTTGTCTGTACCCATGCTTCAGGGGCATCAATATCAGCATCAGGAGTTCCACCTGTACTGCCATCGTTATAAAGACCCCATAGATTGGGAAAGAGGGGATCATTCATAGAAGAGAGAAGATCGGCTACAGATTGTGTTGCATTTGAACTGTTTTGTTCATCTGAAACATTCCCTGGTTCTGTCACCGGAGGATAGAGCTGAATAATGTAATTTGGCTCTGCATAGGCTACATATGGTGAATTGCTATATGTTTCTAAGGCTTCTTCTACTGATATGCCTTCTGCAAGATCCACTGATGCAAGACCCGTAAGGCCTTCAGCAGAAAAATCCTGTATTAGTTCAGCTTCAGGGACTGCACTGACTGCATAGGATGCTACCCGCTGTGAGCTTATAGAGCTGACAGGCCGGTACATAATTATCACTTCACCAGGTACATACGGTGTAGTAATTTCCTGTGGTTCTGGGTTGACAACATCCTCACTTTTAAGTTGAGATAATAATTTTTCTGTGGAATTATTCACAAGATTGGATCGTTGTGTTGCTGCCTGCTGTAGAATCTCAGATGTATCTGTATCAGGTGAATAATGTGTCTTATTCAGGTCTGAAGCGTTAAAATGCTCTGTATAGGATCCTACCTGACCTGACCCAATCGATACCATAAAGAGACAGATAATACCGATGGCAATACAACTATAGCCTTTTTTCATCACATAACCTCTGCAATCACCGGAATAACGATAATTCCCTGTAAGATATGAGGTTATGTTCTCTCATAAACTTTCCCCGAATAACCTATATTTAGGTAATGAAATATCTTCCTAAACCGTTTGCCGTACTCTATGTAGCGCGATTAGTGTGCATGTCTTGGAATAACCTTGGAATAACCCCCGTTGTACTATGATTTTTTCAATTCGTTATGCTGGGCACAACAGTCATCCATTTTTTCCTGTACATCTTATCAAGCAAAAGATTGATTCTTTTTGCCTGCATAGTACACGCATATGACTCCTTTCCTCCAGGTCGCACTGGACCTTGTTGATCTGGATCGTGCGCTTACAATCGCAGAATATGCAGTTTTAGGCGGGGCAGACTGGATTGAGGCGGGCACTCCTCTTATTAAGAGTGAAGGTATCGGTGCTGTGACTGCATTAGCCAGGCGTTTTCCTTCTCATGTTATTGTAGCAGATATGAAAGTGGCAGATACAGGAGCCATTGAAGTGGAGATGGCGGCAAAAGCTGGTGCAACAGTTATCTGTGTCCTTGCCGATGCTGATGATACCGTGATACGCGAATCTGTCCGGGCTGCTGATAAATATGGAACGCAGGTAATGGCTGATCTTCTTAACACAAAGGATCCACTGACTCGTGTCCATGAATTAGAAAACCTGGGTGTTCACATCATCAATGCACATGTAGGTATTGACCAGCAGATGACCGGTAAAGATCCTCTGGATATTATCAGGGAGTTACATGGTTCTATCAGAATCCCTTTAGCTGTTGCAGGTGGACTTGATGCGCACGGTGCAGCAGAAGCAGTCAGAGCAGGAGCTTCCATTGTTATTGTAGGAGGATCGATAATCAGGTCAGCAGATGTCACGGGCTCTACGAAACAGATTCGAAAAGCAATTGATGATCCATCGTTTATCCCGGTTTTTCACCATTCATCTGCAGAGGATATCCGTTCAATTCTCGATACGGTCTCTTCTTCAAATGTTTCTGATGCGATGCATCGAAAAGGTGCTATGACTGGTATCTGGGCGCTTAATCCGGGAACCAGAGCGGTGGGACCTGCATGTACGGTCCAGACTTTTGCCGGGGACTGGGCAAAGCCCGTGGAAGCAATAGACACGGCTGCAGAAGGAGATGTACTGGTCATTAATAATGATGGAGGAACTCATATCGCCCCCTTTGGAGAACTGGCTACACTCAGTTGTATAAATAAAAAGTTGTCCGGTGTTGTTATAGACGGAGCAGTTCGGGACGTTGATGATATCAGAGCCTTAAAGTATCCTCTCTTTGCGCGTGCGACAGTCCCAAACGCAGGAGAACCAAAAGGAATGGGGGAAATAGGCTCTGAGATACGATGTGGGGGTCAGACCGTCAGAACCGGTGACTGGATTGTTGCTGATGAGAGTGGTGTCGTTGTCATTCCACGGGAACATGCCTATGAGATTGCTCGTCGTGCATTGGAAGTAAAAAAAACAGAAAGTCGTATCAGAGAAGAAATTCGTCAGGGAAAAACATTAGCAGAAGTGATGCATCTGCTGCGATGGGAGAAAAAATAGATACTGTCCTTTAAAAAAAGACCCTGGAGAATAACCCAGTTACCATATTATCCGTATTCTGGTGGTTTTGTATTGTAGTTTTATTTTTTTCAAACGCTACCACACTGTCATCAGTAGTATCTCTTCCTTCTGTAGTCCCTTTTTATCAGGTGGCATATACATTCTGATAATTGGTTTTATGTTGTTGGCAGATATGGTACCAACAGGAAAGCACAGGCGAGCAGGAAGGCTTTTGTCTATTAAATTTCGCTAAATTTCCATCTGGTTGGTGTCGATATCACATAATTGGCTCGTGATATTTCAGATTCAAAATCTCTCTTGCTGTAGATGATAATGGGTGTGCCGCTGTAACCAGCTGGTTCACTCGGTTTAATACTTCTCCAGCCAACCTGACTGTTCAGATGAGATATTCAATTCTCCTTCCATTCGTTTGGTTACTATACAATCCAAATCATCATTTGTTTCAAAGGAGTATCACTAAGAAGTGAATACAATTCAGGCAGTCATTCTAGGTATTATACAGGGTATTACTGAGTGGCTTCCAATATCCAGTGAAGGTCAGTCAGTCCTTTTAGCTACCAGCTGGCTTGGAATAACACCGCTTGAGGCACTCAGTTATGCAATATTTCTTCATCTGGGAACGATGATTGCAGTTTTAATCAAATATAGACATATCTGGTTTGAGGTTCTTTCGATGCGGGATCAGGATATGCTGAGAATTCTCATCATCACGACGATATGCACCGGCATTACCGGGGTTCCCTTATACTTCCTTCTTAGACACACTTTTGCCAGTGGAGCTGCAGTCACCCTGCTGGTTGGTGCTCTTCTTATCGTAACCGGAATAATTCTCAGAGCAAAACGGGGCGGATTTAAGGATATTAAAGCCATTTCAAGAAAAGATCTGATAATTCTTGGTCTTGTTCAGGGTTGTTCTGTGTTACCCGGTATCTCCAGGTCTGGTATGACTATCTCAACACTCCTGCTCAGAGGAGCACGCCAGGATATTGCACTGACTGTTTCCTTTTTAATCAGTGTTCCCCCTGTTTTGGGTATTGTCATTCTTGATTGGGGAACTACACCAATAACCCCGGAGATCGGACTTATCATGGTGGTAACTGCAGCAATCATTGGATACCTGAGTATGGAAATTTTGATAACATTTGCACGGTCAGTGAAATTCTCTCTCTTTTGTATTGTCCTTGGACTGATTACCATCTTATCTGGAGTACTATAGCCTGATGTGATTATTCATGAGATTATCTGATATCAAAAGTATTTTTCAGAAAAAAAAGATACATACTATAGCTCGACTGCTCTTTTCACTCCTCATTATATCAGTTCTGCTGTACTCAGTTAATCCTGCATCAGTTGTTGCTGTACTTGTAACCATGAATCACATGCTCCTTCTTGTTGCCCTTCTCCTGTATGCCTGTACCTTTCTCATCCTCTCGTATCGCTGGCGTTATATTCTCTCAAAGATGGGGTATAAGATTCCACTCCTGACAGCTTATCAGGCTTTTGCAGCCGGCGTTCTTATATCTGATATCACACCTGCACGACTCGGAGAACTATCCCGTCCTTTTGCCCTTAAAGGGATAGTTCCGATTCATACTGGGTTAGTATCTGTCCTCGCTGACCGGTATATGGATATTGTTGTCATTTTCATCCTTGGAACTACCGGTCTTGTTTTTATATCATCTGTATATGACATGACCTTGATTCCTGTCCTTTTAGTCCTCATCTTTCTTCTCGCAACTCCTGTATTGTTCTTCTGGATGGATCGGGAACGTGCAATCAGGATAGCAGGATGGACCGGTTCTGTACGATTAATTGATTTTCTGCGATCTCTGGATGAAGTCATCTCCCAAGTAACCCAGGTTCGTAAGCTTTTTCTTATTGGGATCTCGTTTACTTTCTTCTCATGGATATTCCAGGCTGCCCGAATTATGACTCTTTGTTATGCAACCGGTTATTATGTCCCGATATCAGATTTGATACTGTTACAGCCACTTGTAAGTGCCCTTTCTCTTATACCTGTTTCTGTCGCTGGTCTGGGTCTTGTTGAAGGGGGATATGCAGCCATGCTAACGTTGTTTGGTGTTCCTCTTGCTACAGGAATGGCTATTGCACTCATGGACCGTGTTCTTACGGTATCGTTTCATATTATTATCGGTAGCAGATTTGTTGCACGGATGATATAGTGGTTCTGATATCCAGTTGTTATACCTGCAGAATGACTAAAAAGTTCTAATTTAGAAAGTATCGTGATCTCTGGTATTTCAGCCGTGATATAGAAAATTAAGAAATTGCGAGGCAATAAGAAAAAAATCTGCAAGTATTATATATTTAAAAAGGAATATTACTATACTAAAATCATTATGGCTATAAAAAGGATGAGTATCTTTTTATGCATGCCAGGGATCTGGTGAGGAGATATGTGGACGTTAAACCGGTATCATCTATATACAACACTGATAATCGTAATATGCCTCCTTTTATCAGCTTGGGGGACTGCTGATCTGACGGGATCACTTGCACCCGACAGTCCTGAATATGCAACACAAAAAACACTGTTAATTCAGTCTATGATTGCCTCTGCACAAGAGACACCCCCATATGACAGTGGTCCCTTACGCAAATCTCCGCTCAACCAGGCTATGGTGGATTCAGGCTCAATAACGTCTGCTCTTGAAATTACCGCTGCAGATGATTTTCCTGTGGTATATGATCTACGAACACTGGGCAAAGCACCAGCTATTGAGAACCAGGGTCAGACCGGTAGTTGCTGGGATTTTGCCTGCATAAACTCACTGGAATCTTCACTGTTACCCGGGATAGAAAAAGATTTCTCTGAGAACAATCTTAAAAACGGAGTATCTGTCTATAATCCAGATGGTTTTGACTACAAAAAGGGTGGCAACGATCTCATGGCAGCAGCTTACTTCACGAGATGGAGTGGCCCGGTAGAAGATGATCTTGACCCTTATAACCCCTATTCATATGAATCTCCCATAGATCTTCCACTCAGTATGCATGTTCCTGATGTTCCGATGATCCCCGGACGAACTGAACCACTTGGTAATGATGACATTAAATGGGCATTACAGGAATATGGAGCACTCTATACCACACTCTTCTATGATGATATGTATTACAATCCGGAAAAAGCGGCATACTATTGTCCTGAAAGTTCAAGTTCCAACCATGCAGTTACTATCGTTGGATGGGATGATAATGCTAATAAGGATGATTTTAAGACGCCTGCCCCTGGAAATGGTGCATTTATCTGTGCCAATAGCTGGGGTACTGCATGGGGAGAAGATGGATTTTTTAAAGTCTCTTATTATGATGCACGTATCGGAAGCAGGATAACTGGATTTACGGCGACCAGTACGGATGAGTACGATGCAGTCTACCAGTATGATCCCTTTGGCTGGGTCGGGAGTTATGGATATGAAGATGAGACTGCCTACGGTGCAAATGTATTTACATCTGATGCTGATGAAACAATCTCTGCGGTTGGATTTTACAATCCGCTTGTCAGAGCAGATTATACTATACAGGTATATCTCTCACCTGATAATGGACCGATATCAGCAGGGGGACCTGCATCAGGAATTGAAGAGACTATCATTGTTCCCGGGTATCATACCATCCCCCTTACAACCCCGGTACCAGTGACAAAAGGCCAGAAATTTTCAGTTGTTATCAGGTATCATACACCCGGATACGGGTATCCGATTGCTGTAGAATATCCCAAGGAAAATTATTCAAGTAAAGCCCGTTCCCTTCCCGGGCAGAGTTATGTAAGTCCTGACGGAGCGGTCTGGGATGATTTTACATCTACTGTACCGAATGGGAATGTCTGTATAAAGGCATATACGGTAAGAAAAACAGTCCCAAAAGCAGATTTCACAGCGAATCAGCCACTAAAGGGAGCTGCACCACTACAGGTGCAGTTTTTTGATATTTCACAGGGTAACCCGACCAGCTGGAAATGGCAGTTTGGTGACGGGGACTCATCATCTGAAAAGAATCCCTCTCATATTTATAAGTCAAATGGCAGGTATTCAGTAAAACTCACGGTTACCAATGAGAATGGATCCAATACCAAACAGAACCCTGATTATGTAATTATTGAGCCGACAATCTCGATTACAGTTCCTGATGATTATCCCACAATTCAGACCGCTGTAGATGCAGCAGGAAAAGATGCTACGGTTTTTGTCAGATATGGAAGATATGAAGAAGAGGTTACAATTGCCACCCCGCTTACCCTGACTGGTATATCTGATGCAGGGAAACGTCCGATAATAGATGCCAAACAGAAGGGGAACCCCGTAACTATTACCTCTGGTGGGGTAACCGTGGATAATTTCGCCCTTACCGGTGCATATGATGAGGATAATTTCAGAGCTGCAGTTGCAGTAGTACAGGCTGATGATGTCTGTATCACCAACAATGATATATATGAAAATTACTGCAGTATCAGGGCTGATGAGTCAGATCAGATTACCATCAGCAAAAATGTATTATCTGGTTCTGATACCACAGCCCTTCTCCTTGATCAATGTACGGGAGGAGAGGTAACTGATAATAGCATCAGTGATACCGAAGTAAATGCTGCTGTTGGAATCAGATACTGTCATGATATAATCTTTACCAAGAACAGGCTGACAAACAACCGTAATTATGCAATAGCTCTTGATATTTGTTCTGATATAGAGATATACAACAATTACTTTGAAAATGAGAATAATGCATGGCAGGGAGAAGGGTGCACTGGTGTTATCTGGAACAGTAATAAGCAGGAAGGTCCGAATATCATAGAAGGGCCCTACATTGGTGGTAACTACTGGGCAACGCCGGATGGAACCGGATTCTCACAGACGCATGCCGACACGTCAGGTGATGGTTTTTGTGATGAGGCATATCACTTTTTAGAGGGTGCTGTTGATGCCCTTCCTCTTTGTGGTGCGACAAAACCGGTTCTGGCGGTCTTTAGTGGACAACCCAGAAGTGGTTTTTCTCCACTCACAGTCAGGTTCACCGACAAATCTATCGGCTCGATAAAAGAAAGGTCATGGACATTTGGTGATGGCGATGGTTCAACTGATAAAGATCCAGTTCATATCTATCAGAATGATGGATCTTATACTGTCTCACTTAGCGTATCCGGATCTGAAGGGAGTGACAGGAAGACTGAACCCGGCTATATCGTTGTCGGTGTCGGACCACAACCAGACCTTATTGTGAATCTGAATCCGGGATGGAATCTGATATCGACACCGGTTAGACTGGCTGATGGATATAACACAGGTTCAATATTCTCATCCATTGATGTCGGGGGACATTCCATCTTTACCTATTCTGCTTCTGGTGACTGGCAGGTTATCGACAGAGATACTCTCATAAAACCTCTTTTTGGGTACTGGATTTATTCAGTTCAGTCAGGAACAATTGGATTTGTTTTTGATACTGATCCAATTGTTGTCCCCCCACAGCGTAATCTTAACGCCGGATGGACCTCAATTGGATATGCCGGTAGGGTACCGGTTTCTGCAGATATTGCACTATTATCAGTCCAGAAAAAATGGGTGTATCTGATTGGATTTGATTCTGTGAGTCAGCGATATGAAGAGACCATCATTAACGATGAAACCAGACTTGATGGTGCCACCGCGAATCTTATTCCGGGCAAAGGATACTGGATATATATGGATAGTGCGGGAACACTTGCGGCATACGAGACGTGACGATACAATGATACCTTCGGAATGTGTGTGGCAATCAATCCTTAAAAACCATACCGCTCTGAAGATCCTTTTTTTATAAAACTTTTATTGGATTTTTTTTGATTTTTTTTTAAAAGAACAATTACGCAGGCATGTTAATTAGAATTCCGCAAAATACGAATGAATGGTCCATAGGTACCAAGCGAGATAATCTTTGGTACCATTGGTTATGCAACCTCCTTTATTAGTCCCCTCTGTTTTTTCAAACCTGTAAATTGTCAGGATTTAAAACTCATAGGTAGATTATGACCGGTGTCTGGTGTATACAATTATGGTGCCTATGACAAAACGGTTGAGAACTTTATAATGAAATGTAGGTTATTGCCGAACGTGGCCGACTCATTCGAGTTATGCAATATTAAAAGTAAATGTAAAAAAGCGGTATGCCATGGACTATATTACCGGATATCCATCCAGTATCCATTCATCAATACCATATTCTAAATTGAGGATAGTGGAAAATCCCATTTCCTGCATAATAGGGAGTATACTTTCTGAATACATACCAGTTCTGCAGTAGACAATGACAGGTTCAGTCTTATTCAGATATGCCAGCTGATCGGCAAAATCAGAATCTGCGTAGTAAATATTTTTTGCACCTTCCAGATGACTCTCCTGATAATCCTGAGGCGTACGGATATCAATGATTTCTATTGGGACGTCCTGTATGGATGTGATAATGTCATAAATGGAAGGTGCATGCAGATTGCAGATGGTTGTACCGAACGATTCTGTGCAGTAATCTGTATTACACCTAAACTGCGTATCTGATACATTCTGTATCTGAATCGTATATTCATTATTATCGGCATTGGCTAAACCTGAAATACATACGACAATAATCAAAGTCAGAAGGAATACACCTAAAATCTTGTAGTTTGTATTCATCAAATCCAATCATTATGTGAATGGATAAGCCAAAAGGTTTCTCTTCTCCATTTCATTATGGAAAAAATCCTGAACATTCATGCAATACGATTCACTCCGATAGTGTATCATTAGTATAGAGAAATTACTATAATATAATATAATGATTATTAATATATCCAAATATATATAAAATTATATTGCGTGTATTTTCTGATCCTGCTTAATAAAGGATCTTTTAGAAACGAATCAATTTCTTTATCTCAAAAATGAATGTATATAATTGGAATCGCACATATTCTCATTTACTGCTTTATATTCCATATTTATTCGTATAGCCAGATACATCATTTGTTTAGGGAAAAAATATACTCTATTTTAATCTGACACTGGAACCAGAATAATACTATGAAGTTAAAATTTTTGCAGATAATAGTTTCTGTAGAAAAAAACCACAAAAAGTAAATAGTACCAATCTTACTTATTTGTATGCCATTTAACTTGGTAGAACTTATGAAAGGGTTTCTTTTAAACCCTGTTGAATCGTTTCAGAAAGCACGTGAAACATCACTTACTGCAGCATATCAGTACTATGTAGTACTCCTTTTGTTCTTCTCAATTTTCTTTGGGATTGTGATGTATTTGCAGATGAATCCACTCATACCTATCATGACTGCAATTCCCGGTATGTCAGAACTTGGAGGATTTATCAATGCGATATTTGCGCAATTGAGCATCCTGACGGTTTATGCAGTATTCTTTATCGGTCTCTTTTCCATCTTCATATCAGGTCTGTACTATCACGTTTTTGTGACTCTTCTGGGAGGAGAAGAAGGTGTTGTCCAGACTATGAAAACTGTTATGTATGCAAATACACCGGCACTTTTAATAGGGTGGATTCCGTTTATTGGAATTATTGGTGCAATATGGTCACTAGTCCTGTTCATCATCGGAATTCGCGAGATGCAAAAGGTTAGTCTGCTAGCTGCAGTACTTATTTTCCTGGTTCCTACGATTCTTGTATGTGGAATGGTTTTTATCGTGATGATGATGTTTATGACAATCATTGGCATGTTTGCCGCTATTGCAGCATAAATACCATTATTTTTTTTTGTTCAATCCGTTGTTACTCTTTTTCAGGGGGTTTTAACGCCCCTGATGCATTGGTCAGGTAATAAGGTAATAACAATACGATTGCGATAATAATCCAGAACTGTGCAAATGCAAAGAGTGCCTGTACTTGTTCCTCTTTGTAGAACTTCAACTCGATAAACCTGCTGTCATCCCAGGTGATTGTTGTAGTTGAATTATCCTCCTGAATTGTGTGTGATGATGGACGGATTACAGCCAGGAGAGGATTTCCGATATGAAATCCTGAAGGAATAACGACTATACTAGAATAAGGGTTGTCGTACTGTGTCTCTATCTGATTGGTTTTTATCTCCCTGTCAAACACCAGGGTGTATGTACCTGGAGAAAAGCGTATACCCTCTCTGGTCTTTTCAAATGGTGCTTCCTCTCCGTTATAGGTGAGGGAAATGTTTAAGACTTCAACCGGAATTCGCTCTCCCAACATGCCACTCTCAAAAAAGTCATAATGATCTTTATCTGAGATCTCAATCTCTGCATGATACATCATCCCATCCTCTGAAACGATATATTTTGCAGAAAGAGAGGATACCGGAGAGATAATACAAGCAAGCAGTATTATTGATACAGTGCTCGTAATAATGAGTCTATTGTAGCGTCGCATTCTATTGGAGGGTTACATTGCGTAATCACGGTCTCCGGGTCTTTAAGGAGGTGTCCGGTCACAACACAGACAATGGTCTCATCGGTATCGACAGCCCCTTCATCCACAAGCTTCTTTAAACCTGCAACTGAAGCTGCAGAAGCTGGTTCAACCCCGATTCCTTCTTTTCGCGCAAGGTCACGCTGCATAGCGAGAATCTCCTCATCAGTCACGGATCGTGCAAGCCCCCCCGTTTTTCTGATGGCATGGAGTACTTTCTCTGCATTCACCGGGGCACCGATTCGTATTGCTGTTGCCACAGTTTCCGGATGTAATTGTGGGATCACTTCAGGGAGATCTTCATTGATTGCCCTTACTACAGGACAGGAACCTGCTGCCTGAATTCCGGTCATCTTTGGCATCCCTTCAGCGAGCCCCATCTCATTGAGTTCCAGTAATCCCTTATACACGGCAGAGATATTACCTGCATTTCCTACAGGAAGTATCATTCTGTCAGGAACAATACCACCAAGTTGATCAACAACCTCAAATCCAATGGTCTTCTGACCTTCCAGGCGGTAAGGATTGACTGAGTTTAAGAGATAGATCCCTTTTTTTTCGCATAGTTCTCTGACTATAGATAGAGCCTGATCAAAGTTCCCCCGTATAGATATAACACGCGCACCGTGCATCAATGCCTGGGCAATCTTCCCAAGAGCTACCTTTCCAGCAGGTAAAAGAACAATAGCAGGTATTCCTGCCCGTGCTCCATATGCTGCCAGGCTTGCAGACGTGTTTCCGGTACTTGCACAGGCAACTGATTCCATCCCCAGCTGAAGTGCCATAGAGACACCAACAGTCATTCCGCGATCCTTAAATGATCCTGTGGGATTCATCCCCTCATGCTTTGCATACAGGTTTTTAATTCCCAGTTCCTCTCCGATGCGTTGTAAGTGATACAGCGGAGTTCCCCCTTCCTGAAGCGTAATTGGATCCCTGCTAACCGGAAGAAGTTCCCGGTATCGCCAGACCGATAAAGGCCGTTTTATCCACGTATCTCTTGTCACTTCCAGAGTGTCAGGATCATAGCGGACCTCAAGCAGATGTCCACAGGTCTTACAGGTGTATATCACCTCATCTGACGCATACGTAGCACCACAGCCGATGCATCTGAGATCAAACATGTTCCTTATAATTGGTTTTTTGTATACTTATAGTGAGGTAAGATCTGAACCTACCCTGGTGCAAACCTCTGACGATTTCAGTTCTGTCGAATTAGGAGTCCTCATAATGCCAGGAGTAATCATGATGTTTTAAAAAATATCGTACCTTATCTGATTCTACCCATCGCTTGTCGATATCATCAACCATTCTGTCAATCCTTTTTATCTGCTCTTCTATTTCTTCACGGTACTGAGCATCCTCTCTAAGATTCAGTAATGCAACGATAACGGCCAGCGGATTTCGAATCTCATCATTTAAAATGGCAAGTTGTGTAAAATTTTTTTCTATCTGCTTTATCAGTCTTTCCTGTGCTTCTTTCATGCAGACATATCTGGTGATATCCTGGAGAACCCCGATACAAATAGGTTCTGTACCTGATTCACAATGCCATTTACCATAGAGATATTTTATTGGACTATCAGGAAATAACATTCTGAACCGGCATTCTGATTCAGATAGTATTTGTAATGATGTCACAAATTTATCTGCTACCCGTTCACGATCATCCGGATGAACATACGCAATAAAATCTGAAAAGGTCTTAATATAGATGTCATCTTTAACTCCCATCTCCTGTAAAAGGTTTCGTTCAAATGAAAACGTTTCGGATGATATCTGATACTCCCAGTGGATTATTTTTGCTATTTTCTGGGCATAAAGCAACCGGGAATTCTGAAATGCCAGTTCTTCTTTCTGTTGGGTTATATTTATAAGAAGGGTTGTTAATGATTCTATCATGAGATTTATGCTCTCTTCAAGAGGAACCAATTCATCTTTTCCGGTTTTTCTGATTGAATGGTTTAGATCTCCATGAGCAATAATGGTGATATCCTCGATGATATTGGTGATTGGTTTTACAAACTGCTGTGATAAGATGTATCCCGTAAGAACAATTATTGCGAGAACCAACACCAGAAGAAAACCATGGAGAAGAGAGACATTTAGCAGTTGTTCATCCCGTATGGATGTATTGTAGATTATTTCTGCTACCAAATCCATATTCGAGTCTGATGGAGATCCTTCCTCTGCGAGATCTATATAAGAGTAATGAATGATGGTGCTATTCTGTGCATCAATCTGCTCATAATTTGTACTAGAGGAGAGAACTGAATGAATAATACGTTTTTTCTCGGGTGTTGAGAGATATTCTGGAAACTGTTTAGATCCAATAAGGTTTCCGGCTATGTTATGCAGATAAATGGATGAGATCTTTGTATCTAGTACGCTCATGTCCCGTGCAAATCTGACATAAGAAAGATAATTCCGATTCTCTTCCATTGCATCTATCTTGATGCTTATTTCAAGAAGATACTTATGATCCGAAGTTGGCATATATCCAAATTTTCTTAGTTTGGTCTTTGGATCTTCACCTTTTACAACACGATCAGATTTAAAATTTTTTCCTTCTCTAATAGAGGTTATCTCCTGATACACATCTGGCCATTGTTTAAAATCAAGGCCAATATCAGTTTCATAGGTGGAGAATATGATGATACCATCTTCGTTTATGATATAGAGATCATTATCATCTTGTATGTCCGGGCTGATTGCCTGTTGAACTGCTTTAAGATTAATTAAAGCCGGATTCCCTCCAGTATCTTCATAAGCCTTCAGAAACGGTGCAAAAGAACGGTTCAGTTGAGTGTCATAGGTACTATCAAACAAAAAGAGACCACGATCAATAAGATAAAGACCTGAGCTGAGATGCTCCTCAATATTACTCATTGAGACTTCAGATTCATGCATAATATTATTGGTCATGGTGAAGTATGACACTGAGATAAAGAAAAAGGTAAAAACTACCAGTATGAGAATAATAGTTACCATTAAAGCTTTTCGATGGGAATGACTACGAAAAATCGTATCCTTCAATGGCATAACAAATTTAACTATTACCTGTTTTTCTATAAATAATAGTAAGAATTATAGTAAGAATATCTCATAATTCAGAATTCCCGATTAGCAATAAATTAAATTCGAATATCTTTTTAGAGTGCTTTTGTTTTTATTTTCTTTTATGTAATCTGATTTGTGAAAATATTTTCGAAGGTGACTTTATAATTTATATTTACTATTTGCATATCAATTAATTACACTTTATTAATATATTTTATATAAGTTATATATTACATTTCAAGAAGAAAATAATTATTATAGATATGCTATCATTATCGAACTCATATATTTGTCTGTTTAATGGGGTTAGATAAACAGGATCAATTAGATATTTTCCTGACACATGGATAATAGAGGATAGATCTTCTGATGATACGGGTTTTATTCGTAGATGACAATATTGAGTTATGTTCTGTTTTTCAATTGTATTTAGAAGATACGAAAGAATTTCTCGTTACAACCCGATACTCTGCAGTTGATGCTTTGGACTATCTGCAGAAAAACCATATTGATGTCATTATTTCTGATTATAATATGCCTGGGATGAATGGAATAGACCTGTTGCAACAGATAAAAACATTCAACTGGAACATTCCGTTTATTTTGTTTACCGGTGACGATACCAAAGAGACAGCAATTCAGGCATTAAATGCCGGTGCAGATTTCTATCAGGAGAAGAAAGATGACATTGAGATACAGATAATAGATCTCTCCAATAAAATACAGATTTTACACGCTAAGAAAAAAGCAGAAGAAGCAAACATCAGGAAAGATGCAATTCTTGAGTGTATCAGTTATGCAGCTGACCGTTTTTTACGGGGGTCAATGTGGGAGGAGGAGATAGAAGAGATTCTCTATCGATTCGGAGAGACTCTTGAGATTCAGCACGCATATATTATCAGAGTTCATCAGACTGATGAATCAAAAAATCCGGAATTAACTGTGCAATATGACTGGAGAGAGCGGGATGTCGTTTCCAAAGAAGAAAGACAGCATAACCCTGTTATTGAATACGTAAGATCCTGCCCTCTTGTGTTTGAACAACTCAGTCAGGGAAACCCGGTTACCGGAACAATAAGTACTAGTAATGAAGCAACGAGATCGTTTCTTCATGACAATGGGGTTAGTTCATTTCTCCTCGCCCCGATAATCTCTAACAATCTGCTATGGGGATATATTGGTCTTGAAGATCAGTATAAAGAACATATCTGGACTGAAGAAGAAATAAAAGCTATTCTGCTTGCCACTCAGGTCTTTGGTTCAGCAAAGTATCGGATAGAGATAGAAGAGATGTTTAGAAACCCTATTGAACAGGGAATTGTTGGCATCTTTGTCATTCAGGAAGGCTCATTTATCTATATCAATCCCCGTCTGAGTCAGATCTTTGGATATGATCGGGAGATAATGTTCAATGTATCTCCTTTAAAATTTCCCCATCCCGATGATCGGGAGATGGTGCGATGCACCTATGAAAGTCTGATATCTGATATTGACACGTTTGGCCATTTTGAATTCAGAGGTATAACTGCATCTGGCACTATTGTCTATTGTGAATTATTTCTCTCCCGGATCTACCTTCAGGGAAAACCAGCGGTAATTGGGACACTTATTGATATATCTGCAAGAAAATCAGCAGAACAGGCACTTTTAGAGAGTGAATTTAAGTTCAGAGAAATTTTCAACAATAGTAATGATATGATTTTTCTTTATACTATTTCAGCAGATAAAAAACCAGGAACAATATTGGAGATAAATCAGGTAGTCCTTGATACCCTGAGGTATTCCCGGGATGATATCCTGAATATGACATTTTTTGATATCTGTCCTGATGCTGTACTACAAGACAATTCACCAGGTGGTTCTGATGCCTGTGATATTGAACGGATCACATTTGAGACAGAATTTCTAACACGCGCATCTCTTATCGTACCTGTTGAAGTGAGTTCACACCGGTTTAATTTTAATGGAATGCCGGTTATGCTCTCTGTCGCCCGTAATATCTCTGATAGAAAGATAGCAGAGGCACGATTACGTCTAAGCGAAGAGACCCTGAAGAAAAATATTTTGACTTCGTTATATGAAAAAGATACGCTTCTCAGGGAGATTCATCACCGTGTCAAGAATAACATGCAGATAATCATGAGCATCCTTAAATTGCAGGATTACCGTGTTGATGACGAAGAAATTCATGGAGTTATCAGGGATTGCCGGAATAGGATCTCATCAATGGCGGTCATTCATGAAAAATTGTACATGACCGAATCTTTTTCAGAGATTTTGCTGGAAGACTACATAAAAGAACTGGCAGACAGAATAATCAATGAATTTTACCCATTTGGAGATAATACTAAATGTGTCCTTACCTGTGATCCTGATATTAGTGTAGATATAGAAAAGGGCATTCCTCTTGGTCTCATTATTAATGAACTCATTACAAATTCGATGAAATATGCATTCAAAGGAAAGGATAATGGTACTATTACTATTGCAATAAGACAGATAGAATCAGCTATCTATATTGTGTTTTGCGATGATGGCATTGGTCTTCCTCCTGATTTTAACCCTGACGAGTTAAAGACTCTAGGTATTCAGCTGGTTCAAAATCTTACCGTTCAGTTACAGGGAACGATATCTTCAGAATCAGACTCTACCGGAACGAGATACATGCTGCAGTTTCCCCTGAGATAAAATTAAGTGTTAATTATGAAGAAAAAAAGCAGAATCCTGATTGTTGAAGATGAGATGCTCATCTCAATGGAGATAAAAGAGACGCTGATACGACTTGGATATGAGGTTGCAGGGCAGGTTATTACCGGTCAGGCAGCAATCGATGAAGCTGAGACAAAACAACCGGACCTTATTCTCATGGATGTCCGTCTCAAGGGAGAAATGGATGGCATTGAAACTGCGATTCGTATAAAAGACAGACTAGGCATCCCAATTATCTTTTTAACAGCACATTCAGATAAAAATACATTAGAGCGGGCTATCGCAATGAGTCCATCTGGTTATCTGATAAAACCATTTAACGATCGGGAACTGTTTTCAAACATTGAGATGGCTCTTCATAAAGCAAGAATTCGAAACCTTGAGAAACCAGAATCATGGGATCGGACTGATCAGATTGAAAAAAAGTTAATTTCATCGCGGAAACTATTTTTCACGGTAGATTTAAATGGAAAAATAACCCGGATCAGTCCTGAGGTCAGACGCATTTTTGGCATTGAGAGAAGAACTATCGTTGGTGCTTCTTTTGGGGCGATTCTTGGAGATCTAAGAGACAATAGTGAACCGGTTCTTTTTCCTGGTATGATATCACTTATCTGTGATAATGGAGAGGAGATACCCGTAACATTAACAGCAGGTTTTATACTGGGTGCTCATCAGAATGTTGAGGAAATTGTCTTTTTTATTTTTCATGAAGACAAAGATTCTACCGATAATATGGTACCAAAGGGACTTTTATCTGACCATATCTGATATAACCTGAATTTCCCTGTGTGAATAACGAAGATACAACCAATGTTCTGGCTGATGGTATCAATCTCCATTAAACTTATTTTTTTGGCTGTTCAGGATGTATTGATGACGTTTTAGATGGTAATCCTGATTTAATATCTTCAATCAGAGATGAGGCAGAGATAACACCGGCAGATTATTACTATCGTGGATATGTGGATATGAGCCGGCTTATGGGCTGTCCTGCCTTATTTTCATTGTTTATGGGGAAAAATGATGGATGAGCTGTTTCGTGGATCCTGTTATACGATTTGTGCAGCAGGTTTGTTTTGTGATGATGGAACAAGACCAATGACTCTTTTTGTCTCATTATTGAACTGGAGAATGATACAATGGCCAGATAACAGGATCTTGGGTTAAGGACAGTATGAGAACTGAGGAGTACTAGGGCACCACCGTCTGGCGGGATGATGCAAGACTTCTGGATCTGTCTGTTGTCGGCGCACATATTTTATTGGCAGTGGTTCTGCTGTCAGAGGGACATTGGTGTCATGCAGAAACGATGTTTATCTGCTCATTCAGGGCTTCTCATACTCGTAACACGAAACAGTACAGATAATAATATAATTGTGTTGTCCAGGATGCATGACAAAAAACCAATAATAATTACTTGGGTTTCATGTATCTATGCTTTTTCTCTCTTTTTATGCGGTATGTACTGACAATCAAATGGTCTTTAAACTTTACTGGAAGTACCACCGATAGAACTGCTTATCTGTGATTTTTCTTTTGCAGCAGTTGAATCTGGTATAACTGATATTTCCATAAAACAAGATTCTCTTACTACTCTAACCGGGACAATTACACAAAAAATCCACAAGTCATTAATTGTCTCATATCGTTTCTTGACTTTTAAAAAAAGAGTGAACTATCTTTAGGTCCTACCAATACCTTTTTGAGAATGCAACAAGACAGATATACTACTATGAGTGGGCATCATCATAGGAAAATTTCTATATGCATGCCCAAAGAAGGTAATTACGTTATGAATCATACTACATCGATACTAGTTATTGTACTGACTTTCACCCTTATGAGTGCAGGAATATTCTTTGCAGGTTGCACTACAGTTCAGCAGCATCAGATAACTTCAGCAACCGATGTTGCTGAACTGGCTCCTGAAGGGTATTCTATGATTTCATATGCTGATATCTCTACTATTACCAGTACACCTGTTTTAGCCGCCGGGTTTGGAGAAGAGATGTTTTACGCAATTCCAGCATTGAATCAGACTGATATCAAAAAAATATCAGCAATGGGATGGTATGCGTTATCAGGAACATCACAATATGAAATGGCAACTGTCATTGAGGGAGAACTGGATTCACAGAAAATCATACAAAGTCTTGCCGAAGCTGGTTATACCGAAGAGACATATGATGGTCATTCAATTTTTGTCGGGATAAAAGCCCGGGATTATGTAACCATTCAGGATTCTTTCGTTATTACCGGGACAGAGGATGCGGTAAAGGGAACAATTGATGTCATTGTACATGGGAAAGAAAATGCATATGAAACAGACAGTAATCTTTCAGCGCTCTTAGAGGTACTGCCGCAGGGATTCCTTACTATTGCCATGACCGGTAATGCAATATCATTCCTTGATATGGATGGCATGGCAACTGACATGTCTCTTTCTGATGATGATACCGTTCAGGGGACCGTTATTATCATGGTACATGATGAAACATTACTCAGCGAACTTAATGAGGATCTCTCTTTACATTATGATACGGTTCTCAGTTCTATGCCTCCTGTCTTTGAGAATGCTGACATCACAATTTCAGATAACATGGTACAATTTTCGGGGACTATTCCCGCGGAGACTCTTTTTTCAGATGATACCTACACATCTCTCTTTTCATAACCCTGATAATCTCATTTTTTGTGAGAGGATGGATATCCCTTGTCTGTCTCTGCAATAAAAGCCTCTACAAACGGGTTTCACAAAAACTCTGGAATTATTTCATTCTAATAGGACATGAAGGCCAAATGATGTCTGACACTCTCATCCTCACAATTGCAACAGCTGTACAAAGGTGAATACATGAAAACACCTGATGAATGCAGTAATTAGGATAGGAATTCAGATATTTTTTTCACGTCCTATAGAAAATTACGTATCCAGTGTTATATGGTGTGTGTATTGTGACACTAATCCAGAAGCTATATCCGATTGCTGCTGCAATCAAGTACTATGGAACCCCGTTTCTGCATGCAATGCGGATCTAAATTGCAACCCGGACAACGGTTCTGTGATCAATGTGGATTAGTTGTACCAGACACTCTCCCCATTCAATCCGGGGTTGGCAAAACCCCAGTTATTGCCACTCCACCGCACGTTCAGGCACAATCACCTTCAGAGATGAGATCTTCACAGAATGATACAGAAAAAAAATATCAGAGTAAAAAAATCGATAAACCTGGTGATATGTCACCGGTGAGATCCAAAAATGCGACACAAGGTGCACAAGATGAGGAAATTTCGCAGTCGGATAAGAAATACCGTCTTCCACAGAGAGAAAAGTCACATACTGCACCCAGGGAAAAAAAGTACCGTCTGCCACTAGAGCAGACTCCTGGATCACGGGAGATGAAAGTACCACCGGTCAGGGAAAGGCGAGTTGTACCACCTGATATTTCTGCTAAAATAAAAGAGAATAAAGAGAATATAGCCGCTGACACCTCTGATCCCTTTATGCCAGGGATATCGGATCAATCACCCACAAAACCTGTAGAAACCGGTACAAAAACCCGTACTTCAGATACGAAACGCTCTGGTTATATCTCATCAGCATACCGTCATCTGGATCTTGATGATATACGGCTCTCACCACTGTATCGCCATTTTCGGGTAGGTATAATTATTGGTGTCATTGCTATAATTGCTGTTATTGCTGTTATTGTAGCGCTTTCATGGACCTTTAACAATGAGAATTTACCTTATCAGATTCCGTCTGTTCAGGAAACAATCATTCCTACCCAGACAGCACTTTTTACTGATACAAATATCACTGATATAAAACCGTGTACGATTGATGAGGTAATTGGTGAGTACAATGATATAGAGCAGAACCTCTCACTTATAGAAGTACGACTGATGGTAGATAAAACAAAGGAACCATTCATTCTGAACCCTGAAGATGATAAAATAACAGTAACCGTCAATGAAAGAGAGCCTGTATCACTTATGACTCCTGAAAAAACTACTCTGTATCCTGGAACTTCCAAATTATTTGGATGGGATATTAGTACAATAGATGCCAAACGAGGAGATCAGATACACCTGACCATTACAACAGATTCGGGAGAAAAAATCTATGCTTCCCGTACCATACCTGATGATTATGATGGAGGGCCGTTGTATGAAGACTAAACTATCAGGAACGGTTTTTAATGATTTTAATTGTATTTCAATGGTATAAATCGGTTCTGATATGATGAATGCCGATATTTTTTTACTACAGGTACTATCTATAAATCTCACAGCACTGGAATATCGATAATATGAATTACTTGTGGATGCGTATAGACTCGCATGAAAGTGTGAGTATACCTCTTCCCGAACCGGAAAAAGAATAAAGATAGTGTTACTGGGATATCAGAGCAGAAATCGGATGTATTACAGAGAAAATCTGTTTGTATTCTCACTGTTGCATTAGATATTCTATATTTTTTCAGGTCTTATGTCGCTTAAATTATGTCCGTTTGATAAAAAACCCTGTCTTGGGAATCAGTGTGCTATTTTTCGCGAAGAAGAGAGATGCTGCAGCCTTCTTCTGGTGGGTGGTACACAATCTCATGCATCTTCTGAAGAACGAAAATCGGTATATCGGGATCACAAAGAGACTGGATCGCAATATCATGTCCATCTGTTCGATTAATCCATTCTGTCTGATAGAAAAACCTTATTTATCAGATATCAGCTCTACCTTCATCATATTTGTAGATCCTTTTTGACCAGTAGGTATTCCGGCAACGATGACAATGGTATCCCCGTACGATGCATACCCGGTCGAGAGAGCAATTTTGACGGCATTTTCAAAGAGAGTATCTGCTGATATAATAGGAGTATGCAATACCGGTTCTACTCCCCACCAGAGGAGCAATCTTCTATACACGCGGGGTTGCGATGTGATTGCCAGTATAGGTTGTTTTGGTCGGCATGAAGATGCCCGTTCAGCAGTCTTACCAGAACGGGTAAATGCTACGATAATCCTGCTTTTTAGTTGCATTGCTGTATAGCAGGCCCCAGCACTGATGACATCTCCAATACTAACGGGTGTTTCAAAAAATTGAGAATATGTGCCATATACATCTCGGTAAGGCAGGTGTTTCTCAGCCTCAACAGCGATGGAAGCCATCATCTGCACTGTTCTGACCGGGTATGTTCCAACTGAGGTCTCGGCAGATAGCATTATTGCATCAGTTCCGTCCATTATGGCATTTGCTACATCAGTCACTTCAGCCCGGGTAGGGCGACCATGATGTATCATCGATTCAAGCATCTCTGTTGCGGTAATTATAGGTATTTTTTGCCGATTAGCTTTCTGTATTAAAGATTTCTGGATATGGGGAATCTGTTCAATTGGCATCTCTACCCCAAGATCGCCTCTGGCAACCATGATTCCATCACTTGCTTTTAGGATAGTTTCATAGTGAGTAACTGCAGATTCCTGCTCAATCTTAGCAATGATTATCATATCAGAGGGGATGCCCAGGAGAACATCTCTGACTGCATACACATCCTTATCTGATGAAACAAACGAGAGGGCAATATAATCTGCCTTCTCCTCTACTGCAAAGGCCAGGTTTTTTACAAGTGTATCGGTAATAAAATTAACATCTGGTCTTTTCCCTGGGAAAACCACTCCACTGTTGTCCCGCACAACGCCACCAACATCCACTTTAGCGGTTATGATATTGTTAGTGAAGCTCTGCACCGTCAGGACAACGGATCCATCAGCAATTAGAATCTGATCACCCCTAACAACAAGGGGAATGAGGGTTTTATCAGATATCGGAAGTGACAATGGTTCTGTTGCTGATTTTTCACCTGTGAAGATCACATGGTCACCAGTCCTGAGCGTTAAGGGACTTATTGGAAGTGTACCCAGTCGTAATTTTGGTCCGGGAATGTCAATAAGAAGACCCACTTTTCGTTTGGTTTTCTTCTCCGCCATTCTAATAGATGCAATCACTTTTTTATGCGATGCAAGAGTTCCATATGAGAGGTTCAACCGGGCAATATCCATACCTGCCTGTATCATCTCTGAAATGATGATTTCATCAGAAGAAGCCGGACCAATAGTAGCTATAATCTTTGTATGCCGTATGGGTTTTGAGATAGTGTGAGAAATGATGTCATGGTTCATGGTAATCAGAGGGTATCAACGGTACTGGCAGTTGAATGAGTCTTGTGATAGTATTATGTATTAGATCATTATAAAACCGGTGAGACATTATATACTCATGATATCTCTTTTTATACGTCTCTCTTTCGAATTCTTTTTCCGAGAATATGATAATAGCATACAAGTGAATTTAGGGGAATGGAATTGTACATACTGTCTTATTTTGATTTCCTATCACATACTGCAGTACAGATAAAATTTCAGGTTCTCGAATTGAAGGTTCTTTGTTATATTGATTGTTATCGGGTAAGAACTAAAAAAAAGGTACCCTGAACTCAGTGGGACTTATTGTATACGGCAAAAAAGGGATGTCAGGGTTATCAGATTAACCCTCGGATAACAGATACAACCGAGCTCAGTTCGTCACTGTCACCATTTCGTTTCGCAAATTCCACAAGACTCGTGGTATCCAAAATGTTTTTTATAGTATCTGTATTCTTTCCTGTCTCGTTGCTTACACGAATTATTTCCATATTTGTCTCTTCTGTTCCCGTTCCATATTGTTCTGATATATATACCCGCAGTGCACGTCCTGCAAGGCCATATGCTGTTTTAAGATGACCCTGATCTCTGGCCTCTTCAGCCTGAAGTAGCAGTTCTTCTGCTTTTGCACGTGGATCACAAATTTCTTCGGTTATTATCAACTCATTACTGATTACAGGTGCATGGTATCGGGAGTAGAGATAATACCCTCCAATGATACAAAGAACCACAATAACTAACAAGAGAAAAAGAGGCCACAATGGTTCTTCTTCCTTATCCAGCGTGACTTTTGTTACTTTGTCTCCTGTCATCTCTGCAGTTAGGACTGCCTCTTTTCCATTGTCATCAGTATAGTTTATTGTTACTTTTGTCTGGTCTGGTGTGAGTCCGATGGTGAATGTGGATACTTCATATCCGTCCCTGGTTAGCACTGTGTCGTAACCCTGAAACGTAGTATCATCACGCAACTGGTTGGGTATGGGAAGGTCGGCCACTCTAAAAGCCCCTGATACACCTGATATCATGCATAACGATATCAGGAGACATACCATGATTATATTGTTACCTGAATTGCTACTGCCTGTCATAATAATTCCCCTGTAATTATCCATAATGGTACAACATCGATTGTTATCATATCAATTAGTAGTAGATCGAATAGGAGAGAAATCACTCCTTTTTGAAATTTTCAGCATTTCCATCAATTTTCACAGATGATACAAAACCATCTTGTATCTCTCCTGCCATCTGCACTGTAGAGCCTGCAGGATTTTTGTATTGCATCCTAAATGATCCCGATGTATCTGTACCAGGAACGAAAGAGGAGGAAACTTCTGTATATCCAGTCTGAATAAGAAGATCCTGTGCTTTTTGATATAGGGGATCCCTCTGTATTGTATCATTTAGTGACTGTTTGAGATCTTCTTTTGCAGCTGCTTCATCAGCCATCTGCTGTGCCAGCGATGCAGTATTTGCATTCATCTGATTATTCTGGAGTGCCTGACTTGCTGACTGAGGTTGACTGGATGATCCTGACATTGGCTGACTGGTCATCTGTTGCATCATCTCCTGTTGCATCTGTGCAAAGGTATCTGCAGCAGAATTGCTCTGAGAAGAGCCGGAATTTGCTTTCGATGCACTTCCCTGTGATGTTGTACTTGATTGGGGATTGCTCCTGTTCTCTGCCTGATTTTCATCATCAACAAAGTGGATGGTAATTTGAGGGAGTTGTACCGTCTTTTGACCAGTTTGATCAGAATATTCATACGAAAGATCTAAGTCCATCTGTCCTGGAGTGGTCTGTGATCCAACACGGAGTGCGATATCAGCTTTGCCAGGGTTCACACTGAAACTCTCCTGTTGATTATTTTTAAATGAACTTACAAAACCCTGTGAATTTAGTGATTGGGTTATTGAATAGATGAGTAGACCTGAAATTGAGTTAGAATAACTACTCTGAATGGTCAGAGGTATCTCTGCATCCTGTCCAACTATAACATAGTAATCACTCTGATTTGTTTGTAGTGAAATTTCATCAGCCAGGGCAGGATACAGGATTGTAATGCTGCCAAGTATACAAATACATGCAATAATAGATCGATATTTCATTGAATAATCCTCCTTCTGCCATATCGCAGGAATAATTCAAGACCAAGTGCCAAAAGGGCAGCAAGATAAAACCATTCTGCAATAGTTGTCTCTTCTGTTTCCCGTTGAATTTCTTTGTTCAGGTTGCGGTATATTTCATTTAGTGTCGTGTCATTGACTGATTTGTAATAGATACCCCCGGTCTGAGATGCAATATCTTGTAACATCTGTTCATCGAGTTCAGCCATCTGGGGACGTCCAAACCAGTCATATCCAAGTACTACCGGCTGGTCAGAACCCATACCGATAGTAAATACCTGAATGCCACGTTCACGGGCAAACGAAAGAGCGATATCGGGAGAAATTACTCCTGCATTATTAACTCCGTCAGAGAGCAGAATGATAACTTTCTTCTGATTTGGTATCGCTTCAGCCATATCGATTGCCAGTGCCAGACCGTCACCGATGGCTGTACTGCCTTCTTTTGGTTCAATCGCTGCCAGTTTTGTTCTGACCCGATCTTTGTCAGGGCTTAAATATGCCGCACTTGTTGCTCCAGATTCAAAAGTTACAATTCCTGCATAATCCTTCGCATCCAGCTGTGAGAGGAGAATGCCAGCTGCGATTTTTGCTGATTCAAGCCGGTTTGGCTGATAATCTGTTGCCTGCATACTCCCTGATGTATCAATAGCAAGAACAACGCTCACCCCTTCTTTAGTCTGTTCCAGAGGGATATGCGGACCTGCAAGTCCGATGATGATAAGACCCATTGTAAGCAGGGCAAGGAGAAACAGATTTCGTGGACGACAAGATGCCTTTGTCTCTCCGAGTGCAGTCCGTACAAATCCAATATGGGAAAAATGCATTGCTTCCTGTTTTCGTGTTGCTGTTGCCCGTAGATAGAGATAATATGCTACCGGCAGGATGATAAGGAGAACAAGCAGTGATGGTTGATAAAATCCTGCCATTAAATCATCCCCTTGACACGACGATGTGCAAAGAACCTTCCCAAAGGAACCTGGTAAGCTTCATCTGTCCTGATAGTTAAAAAAGGGACTTTGTGCCGGGAAAAACGGGAACGGATTTCTGTTTCAGCTTCTTTTACAATCGCATCATATCGCTCTCTAAACAGGTTGTCAGAGGTGTCAACGAGGATTTGCTCGCCAGTCTCTGCATCTTGTAGTTCTATCAGTCCAACATCAGGCAATCCTGTTTCATGACTGTCAGTCACCCTGATAGCCACTACATCATGATGATTTCTGATAAGTTTGAGTTCCCGGGAAAAATCAGGGACATAAAAGTCAGAGAATAATATCACAGAACAGGAACGGTGTAATGTCCGTGTTATATGTACAAGCGCAGGCCTGATATCTGACATTCGTGAGACCGGATTATGTCTGATAAGCGTAGATAATAACCTGATAACGTGTTTTCTCCCCGAACGGGGAGGAATACTGACTTCTACCTGGTCTGTCACGATAACAAGGCCACATCTGTCATTGTTTTTTAGAGTTGAAAACATCAGACTTGCAATAATCTCCAACATTCTTCGTTGTTTTGAGATGGAATCTCCGAATGTTCCTGATCCTGACATATCAACAACAAAATAATGTGTCTGATCCCGCTCTTCAGCAAATTCTTTCACGTAAGGTCGTCCATACCGTGCAGTCACCTTCCAGTCAATAGACCGAATATCATCACCGGGTATATACTCTCTGATATCTGAAAATTCAATGCCCTGACCTTTGAAAAGGGAATGATGAATGCCGGCAATCTGACCCTGTACAGGAAACCGGGTATGAATGTCTATCAGGTGTATAAGCCGTATCAACTCATCCGTGTTTTCAAATTCCAAATTCCTTCACCTCTTTCTACCATCACGGGACTGGAACCGTTTTGAGAATCTTTGAGATGATATCCTCTGATGATACGGCATCAGCTTCTGCTTCATAACTCACCATGATACGATGCCTGAGAACATCATAAGCAATTGCCCGTACATCCTCAGGAATTACATAACCGCGTCCTTGTAACAAGGCATGAGCTTTTGCTCCCAGAATCAGGTAAATAGTTGCTCGAGGTGAAGCCCCACAGAGGATGTAATCCTGAAACGAAAGGCCATATGATGAGGGATTTCGTGTAGCATCAACAAGGGAAACAACATAATTCTTGACAGTCGGGTCTGCATAAATGGAAGGTAAAAATTGTTGAATCGCAAGAATTTGAGCTGATGTGATGACAACTGACGGAATACAGGATACCCCTTCGGTAAATCGGTCCAAAATGATTATTTCTTCATCTTTAGAAGGATAATCCATGATGACTTTGAACATGAACCGGTCTACCTGTGCTTCTGGAAGTGGGTAGGTTCCTTCAGATTCTATCGGGTTTTCAGTTGCCAGGACAAAGAATGGTCGCTCTAATATATGGGTCTCTCCCTGAATGGTAACCTGATGCTCCTGCATTGCTTCGAGAAGAGCTGACTGCACTTTGGGAGGAGCCCGGTTTATCTCATCCGCAAGCACAAACTGGCTGAAAACAGGTCCCCGAACCGTAGAAAAAGATCCCTCCCGCTGGTTATAGATTTTTGTCCCGGTAATATCTGCTGGCAGGAGATCCGGTGTAAACTGGATTCGTGTAAATTTTCCATCTATACACTGAGAAAGCGTTCGTATCATGAGAGTTTTTGCGATTCCTGGTACACCCTCGAGTAGGACATGACCATTTGCAATAAGCGCCATGATAAGCCTGTCAATAATCGGACGCTGACCTACGATAACTCTTCGAATCTCATTCTCCAGTGGCTGGAGAAGAGTATTACACTCTTTAGCCCGTGCATTAAGGGCTGCAATTTGTATATCCACTGCATTTCTCCTGAGTGCTTCTTTAGATGGAACGCCATATTATGGGAACATGAGAACCATCTGTTACCATCTGATTTGCTTCACGAAAAGATAAATTATCGTTTAAAATCACTTTATTGTGTATCATTGGCCCCAGTTTATTCATACAAAGAACCAGGAGGTTCAGAAAAATCATATAGTAATTGTCACACACGATTTTTTTAAGGACGTCTGATACTGTAATTTTTGGGGTGAAGGAATTAGTAGAAACAAATCACTCCCGTTACATTTTGTTGTACAATATATCCTGATAGAAACCCTGATTTTTTTGGCGTAATTCCTGTATGCTGAGATTAATGGTAGAGATACCATACAAAAGGAATCGTATTTTTGTGGAGAAAACAATCAGAAATTGTCTTTAGGATGTGTTATCTGGTAATAATTGATAAATCTGGACATCCCCTTTTGTGTATACACAATCAAATTCATCAGTAGGATGCAAAACATTATACCGGTCTTGTTCTTCTTTTCCGATGTACAGAATTGTTGCATGATAATCCCGCATAATTGATGCCGCTGTATCAGGTTCTTCATAGATAGAAAGTACATCAGCGAGGCGTTTTGCATACCACCCATTATCATCCTTTCTCCACATAATTTCATGAAAAGGCCAGCCAATTATGGTTGAAAGACCGGTAAATGTTGATATTCTCCCAAAATATGAATAATCGCCGTCTTCAGCTTCTACTATAACTGTGTCCGCCGGGAAGGTCTTTAAAAATGCAATTCCTGCTGCATCGTCTGGATGCCAGGAATCAAGAAATGCAGCTCCGTCCAGTGTTGGAATATGTGGAGCCTGGTTTTCACATGCCGGCAGGAGCGGAGCGATGAAGAGAATAAGAACAATGATAAAAATCAGACGGGTAATACTGGATCGGTGAATATTCCATAACGATGACCGTTCAATCATCTCTCCTGCCATTACCAGGCTGGCACTTCCGATGAGGAGCCATGCAGGCAGATAAAATTTAAAAACCGTATTCAGACGGTACCAGTTTTCACCCATATGATCTTTCAGATAGAAAAATTCACAGAAAAGAACGGCGAAAAGTCCGATGATGGCAAGAAAATCAGGAGAAGATCTATGTCTGATAACAAGAAAGATAAGGAGAACAATAACCAGACCTGCAGAGAGGTACCCATAATAGGCAGATGGAATAAGAATGAGTAAAAAGTATGGTCTCTTTGTAATTTCAGAAAGGAGAGAGAGAAACAGAATAGCAAAGAAAAATCCAAAAACAAGTAGGAACTCTATTGGATCTGAAGGATTGGAGACCAGTCCGATTCCATCCAGTCCTGAAGTTTCCATCATGAGATAGTACGGCAGATAGAGAAATATTGCTATTGCGGGAATAATGCAGATATACCAAACCAGTGGGCCTGAAAGGAGCCTTTTACCTGTAAAAGTGGTAAATATACGTGTCTTTACACCGGTGACTGATAATTCTGAGGATTTTTTTTGTGTCAGCACAATCCAGCACCCGGTAAGCATTACCGCAGGAGCGTAGAGTAAAACATCCCAACTGTTTATCCCAGGCATACTGCCAAGACTGATAGCAGTACATATCAGCAGAAGAATCCGGCTTTTCTGAGATATCTTCCACCAGCAGGTAATAGCAGTACACAAAAGCAGGATTAAAAGTGTCTGGTTGCAGATACCAATTACATGGGGATGCACATCTCCAAAGGTAAATGAAAAGAGAGGATATTCATTGATGGTATTAGAGATAATCCGTGTGCTGTCCCAAAAGAGCATTGAGGGATGAGTACCCTGTATCCATAGCATGATAAAAGCAGGATTGACAATTATCAGTGTAATAAGGGGAAGTATATGCAGGTCTTTTAGTAAGAGACGTCCAAGGCCATAACAGTTGAGAGCAGCATAGGCAAAAATGGTGGGTAGAGCCAGGATGAAAACAATCGATGATGATGTTCCTGTGGTTATCCCGAGTGCAGCAAGGATCCAGTATCCGACATAATAATAAACTGATAAATTTCCACCGGCAAACCATGGATCATGAGGGGGAATGGTAGGATTGGTTATAATTGATGTGATAAAGGCGTGATCCATGAACTTTTCAGCATTATTGATATCAGGGGAAAATGCACGAATAAGAAGAAAAAGAAGGAAGGCACCATAAAACAGGAGATACCAGGTTCTGTCACTGTATAACCCGATGTACCAGTTTCTTTTTTTTGGTTGCATATTCCACAGCAATATGAAAAGAAACGGAAGAATCGCTATCTGTACTGGAAATCCGAAAAACGCGGCATACCATGAAAAAAGCCCGAATAATAGAAAAGAGATGGTACCTGATACTGGCACCGCAATTTTTGGTAGTAGTTGTTTAAAAAATGGATAAATCGCAAGTTGTATCAGGGTCAGGAGAAAGAGCCATGAAATGACGGCAATGATTTGAACACCATATGCTTCCATCGTCTCATCCTCGTGAGAATTTTTCCCTGATAGTATCTATCATAGTAGGTATTATCCACTGCCCGAAGTACGGGATTGTTGCCAGACCACATACAAGCGTGATTGCATTCTTTATCAGATGATCAATTACCGCGATGAGAGTTGCAACTGCCGGGGCCGTTCCTGCAATCTCGAGAGTCAGGGCAACTGCAAGCTCATAGGTTCCGATTCCGCCTGGTGTCAGAGGTATCGCTTTTACCAGATTTCCAATGACAATTGCAAGTACCACGACCATAAAGGGGATTTCTTCCTGAAACATGAGTGTAACACACATGCATACAGCAGCTTCCAGTCCCCAGATGATAAACGAAGAGATTGAGAGGATAACAATTGACTTTTTTGTCAATGATGCTTCTTTCACCTCATTAAACATTTTAAGTATAAAATGAAAAACCGGGTTTTTTGCAGGAATTTTACCGGCAATAAGTAAAAACAGAGCAAACATTGCACAGAGAATGAGTGGGATAATGATTAAGGGAATAAACCATTCAGGGACATTGAGTACAAAAAGAAGAGAAAAAAGTCCAAGAGCTGCCACAGTGATGATATCAAAAAGTCGCTCGATGACAATTGAAGAGAGACATTTTGAGACTGTGGCATCATATTCATGCCTGATGATAATTATTCTGATGAAGTCTCCAAGCCGGGCCGGAACAATGAGATTAACCGTCTGACTGAAGAATATGCATGCAGTCGCAAAGAAATAACTAACTTTGACAGTAAGATAAGCAAGAATCTGCTGATATCGCCATCCTCGTATCACCCAGCTTGATAGACTTACCAGAATGGCCAGAAGAATAAAAAATGGTTCAAGATATGAGACCGTAATAAGCAGATCATCCCAGACTCGTGCAAGCATAATCCCTAACAGTGCTATTGCCAGAAGAACAGATACCAAAACCCCAATGAGCTTACGATACATGCAGGTTCCACCACAATGATACGATAGCCCGGCCCATCTTCCAGACATCATGGGATGTCACAGTGGTACCCGGGCCTTCACGCCAAATTACGGGCATCTCACATATTCGGTACCCTGCCCGCTGTCCTCTGACTAGAACCTCCGTATCCCAGAACCAATATCCATCCCGAACAAAAGGAAGAAGTGCACAGAGTTTCTCCCGATTAAAGGCTTTAAATCCACATTGATGGTCTTTTATTCTGCTTCGCAGAAGGATTCTGACGAGCAGATTATACCCTCTGCTTTTCACTTCCCTGTTGTCTGATCGTATAATGCTACTTTCAGGAAGAAGACGTGATCCGGTGGCCATATCGCATCCGTCTTCGATAGCTTTAATCAGACCTGGCAGAAAGTGCATGTCAGTTGCAAGATCCACATCATAATAACAGATGATGTCTCCACGCGCTTTTTGTGATACTGCAGTCAGGGCGGATCCTCTCCCGAGTCGAACATTGCGGTGCATCAAAACAATTCTCTGATCTTTCTGTGCCCATTCCTGCACCAACTCTGTTGATCCATCTGTACTTGCATCTTCAGCGATAATAAGTTCGAATGTATCAGTTATCTTCTCAAGTTCAGAGAGTGAACAGACAATAGCCCGCTGTAATGCTTCACAATCATTATAGACTGGTATAATCGCAGTCACATAAGGACCGGTCACGTCAATGCCTCTTGCAACATTGTTCGGGCAATACGCTCTCCTGCACGGATGGATCCTTCCATACTCCGCTCCGGGTAATTTTCAGGTGAGAACATGCCTGCCATATATAGTCCATCCTGATGATATTCTTCCATTTTTTCATGATATCCTGTAATATATAATGGACCTGCATACAGGTCTGTCGTAAGATGGCACCAGTGAATATCATCTTGATTCAGATGGAACCGTGTACAAAAATCATGCAGCATAATGTCTTTAAGCCCTTCAAAATTCCCATCAGTACGATATGAAGCGAGATAGACAATGTCCTCACCATATCTGTCTCTGGGAACAAAGTTGGTATGGCCAATTACAGCTCCGTATGGAGCATCATCACGGACATTAACCCAGTATATTCCATTTGTGACATCGCGGGATAGTCCAAGAGCCATACAGGCTGCTCCCTGATAAGGGACCGGTCTGATATCCGGACCGCCAATTGCAGATAATGCCTGGGGTGGAATTGTTGAGAGTAGAGCATCATAGTGATTGCCGTTTATGGTCCATCCAGTATCATCCTTAAAAATTGTATCAGCAGCACAATTCTGGAGCAACTTACACCCTCTTTTCAGACATGCATTCACCAGCCCTTCAATAAGTGTATTATATCCTCCGTGGAGGTATCCGAGACGCTCTCCTTTGATACTCCGGTCTGATCTGATTGCAACCCGGCTTACAACCCAGGAAGCAGCAATCTCATCAGCCATCTTTCCAAATTTAGCGAGTAAGAGAGGTTCAAAGAAGGATTGATAGATGCCTTTTCCAAGTGTATTGATGATGTAATTGCGTGCAGAAATGTTATCCAGTTCCTGTACCGAAATTTTTGATGCACGCATCGTGAAGTAGGCAAGTTTTGCTTTATCAATATATGACAGATGTGGGTACCTGATAATTTCAATCGGTGAGGTCAGGGGATAGATAATACCATTAACCAGATACCCTGTTGATCCATTCAGCCATTCCAGTGTATCAGATAAATTCAGTTCCACCAGCAGATCATATAGTGCAGTGTCATGAGAGAAACAATGATGGTAATATTTTTCAAGATAATACGTATTGTTAATTTTATATGAGGCAAGGAGTCCTCCGGATTCGGGATTTTTTTCTAGAATTGTGACATCTGCCGTACCTGACAATCTCAAGCCGGCTACTAGCCCGGTGAGTCCTCCACCAATGATACATATTTTCATACGTGCCTATATCTATGGGTGGTTTCTCATACATATTGGCATCTGTCTTATGAACGAACCTTTTTGAATTAACAAAATAAAGAGTGTACAGGATTTAAATATTGATACCAAAGTTGTTTGAGACTGGAGTTATAAAATGAAAGTATTTTTTATCGGGTTTGGTCAGGCGGGAGGTAAAATAGTTGATAAGTTTATTGAGGCTGATCTCCGAACCGGAACTGAAAGTTTTCGGGGAATTGCTATTAATACCGCTCGTACGGATCTTATGGGCCTGCAACACATTGCGTTTGAGGATCGTGTCCTTATTGGCCAGACGGTAGTGAAAGGACACGGTGTCGGGACTGATAACGATGCCGGGGCCAGAATCACGTTTGATGAGATTGACATCATCATGAACGCAATTGACAGAAAAGGGATTGGAGGTACTGAAGCTTTTATCATTGTTGCCGGTCTTGGAGGAGGAACCGGTTCAGGTGGGGCTCCTGTAGTCGCACGCTATCTCAAAAAAGTCTATCGAGAGCCGGTTTACGTATTAGGGCTGCTCCCAGCTCCAGAGGAAGGAAAACTCTATTCATATAATGCCGCACGGAGTCTTGCGACCCTTGTTAATGAAGCCGATAATGTCTTTTTATTTGATAATAGTGCGTGGAAGAACGAAGGTGAAAGTATCAAAGGAGCCTTTGATCGTCTCAATGAAGAGATTGTCAGAAGGTTTGGCATCTTATTTCGGGCAGGAGAGGTCGGATCTGCCGGGGTGGGTGAGATGGTGATAGACTCAAGTGAGATAATAAACACCCTTAGAGGCGGCGGAATAAGTTCAATAGGATATGCTATCAGTGAGATAAGTGATGATGAGTATGAGTATGAGAGGGGAATTGGGAAACTGTTCAGACGTCAGACGAGACGTGAGGAACGCCCTGAAGATAAGCTCATTGGAGAAGATAAAGCATCCCGCACGTTATCACTTGTAAGACGGGCTATGCTCGGCAGACTTACGATGCCGTGTGATTATACCAGTGCTGCACGGGCGCTTGTCCTTGTGGCCGGCCCGCCTGATGATTTGGATCGAAAAGGTATCGAGAAAGCCAAGAGCTGGGTGGAAGAAAATATTGCCGGTGTTGAAGTCAGGGGAGGAGATTTTCCGGCAAATAGTCGATATATAGCTGCAATTGTTCTTTTGGCAACGATTGCAAGTACTCCCAGGATAACTAAACTGATAGAGACTGCTAAAGAGATAAAAGAAGCAAGTGATAAGATAGATGAGCAATCAGGTATGAAGATGGATGAGAGTATCGATCTACTCTTTGAGTGATGTGATACCTTTTTCCTGCTTTTTTTATGTTCACCCGGAGAATGTTCCCGAAAAGATTTTCTATACAGGGAATGTAACAATTCTTGGTACTAATTTATGTTTTTTCTGCTTGAATGATATAGGTACAACATTATATCAGCATCTGATGAGGATTCCATGAAAAAATTTATGCGTTATGTAAGTATTTTGATTTTGTTCTGTTTCGTAATCACCGCTGTTTCAGCAGCCTCTGTGGATGTTGGATTTATTAAAATCCAGCCATCAGGTGATCTTGAGCCCGGGACAACAGTTACGGCAGATTTCACCGTCAATTTTTATGATATGTTTCCTATTGAACAGGAGTTATCATTGACTACCGAGCTTGAAGAAGCGGTCTGGAAGTCAGATGTTGTCATTGATGGTGTCAAAAATACCCAGCCGACAGCTGCAGGAAAGGATTATGGTATTACCGGCTGGTTACTTGAATATCCTGACTCTGATGTCCAGGTAGTCGCATCTGTTACCGGAAAGGCACCTACTGTGTCAGAGTCAAAAGATATCATTATTACGGGTGTCTATGTCTCCAATGCCAATGGGAGAGTCCTTGATACCGTACAAGAGGCTACAGCCTTTATTGTGAACACAGAAGAAATTACCGGTGAAGTATCTGATATTCAGTCAAATCTTCGATTGTTGAAGAGTGCCATATCAGAGTATCAGGGATTGGGTATTGATACTTCCAAAGCTGAAGAACAGGAAAATAAGGCATCAGATTCAATTAACCAGGCTGAAACCGCGGGTTATTCAAATGCTAAGATACTCCTGACGAATGCCCAGACATTTATTGAAAACGGTATGATCCATCTCAACTATGGATATGCTGATAAATTTATCAACGATACAAAGAATAACATTGATCAGGCAGACTCCATTATTCTGTATCTCAAAAATGAAAAGGGAATGGCCAGTGATCCCAGGCTGGCTCCAATAATTACCACACGTGAATTTGCTGCTGAATACGTTCAAAATGCATTGGATTTGTACAATAAAGGATTACCTGATGATGCAAAAGATAAATCTGTTGAAGCATTTGATAAATCACAGATCCTGCTCACAGACATCACCAGCCTTCAGGAAGAGATAGAAACAAGCGGAATTGGTCTGAATTTATCTGGAATAGGTTCTATCTTTTTATATATTTTCATTATTGTCATCGTCATTGTGGCTATCGTTTTGCTTGTATTCTGGTTTAATAATCGTGGTGGTGGAGGAAAAGGCAAAAAACCTCCGAAACCTTATGGAAAACCGAAAAAGAAAAGTAAGGCAAATAAGAACAGGTATGATGAACTGTTCTGATAATCCTTACACTTTTTTTAAACCCAGGTATATCGTATAAAATGAGCCTGATATAGAGGTTCATCATGTTTTTTTAGTCATTTATTCTATCTTTTAGTACTATCATATGGGCTTTCATTGTGACACTGTGGAGATTGGGTTGTGTGAAAAAAGAGGATCCTTTGTTGGGTGTAGAAAACCCACGTATATGCCAAAAATCATTTGGCAATTATGCAATCAATAGGTATTGTCTGTCTTATATGATTTTTTTGCATGAAAAACAGAGAAAGAGAGAAAAAAATTAGTACATCTGGGATTGTATTGCTCTAAATTTTGTTTTTGTAGTTGTAAACGTATCCTGAACTTTTTTCAGATCAGGTATATCGACATTAATTCCCGGTTCCCTGCTTTCCATTATCGGATAGATACGTGAAAGGACCTCAAGAAGTCGATCGTTAATTATAACCTGTCGTTTTAGCGATGCATACTGGGAAAGAATATTCTCTGATATTCCTGATTTTCTTGCTTTTTTGATCTCTTCTTCTATCTCCTGATTCCTTTTGAGTAATCTTTCAATAGCAAGAATCATATCAGGAAATTTTACCGGTTTTACCATATAATCATCAATATATTTACCATAGGTAAGGGCATCCTGCAAGGTCAGACTTTTACCGGTCTGCATAATAATTAACACGCCATCAATATTCTCATCCTCTGCGATCTTCAAGAGTATATCCCAGCCACTCATGGGTTTCATCATAATATCAAGAATAATAATATCAGGACACTCTTCTTTAACCTTTTCTAGGCACTCTTCCCCATTTAATGCTCCACGGGCCTGATACCCCTTTATTTTCAGGGTCTCAACAAAAGCCATAGTGAGAAGTGGTTCATCATCAACATACAGTACTTTAAGTTTATCTGTCATGTCATCAGTTTCAGGGGCTGTACTAATCATCTTAAACACCATTAGGATGAAATAATCATAGGAATTTCCTATTTATAAGGTATGCGAGATTTTTGTCTCGCAAACGAACCTTATATAATTCCTTTTGTCTTGAGATCATCTGGCAGTTTTGTCTCTTCTTTGATAATTGCCTGCGTCTCTTCCTCGATAGTTCTGACAATTTGTGTTATCTGTTCACTGGTGGGGATATCACCTAATAAACTCATATCTAGTTCTTCAGATACAGACGAACCCGTGTCGGATTCATCGGAAGCTCCTAAAAACGAAGCACTCTGCTTTATTAGTTGAGATACCTCAAATGGGAAGATAATTTTTGTTGCCTGACCATCTGCCATTTTTTTCAATGCATCCAGAGAAAGTACGGTAATTGCCCGTTTATCAAGAGCCCGTGCCCCGAGAGAAAGCACCCGGAGAGCCTGAGACTCACCTTGTGACGAGAGAATCTGGCTCATGCGGTCACCATCTGCCTTTAAGATTTTGCTCTGCCGTTCTCCTTCTGCTGTGAGAATCATACTCTTCTTTAATCCTTCAGCTTTTAATATTGCAGAACGTTTCTCACCATCTGCCCTCAGAATCGCTGCCCGCCGTTCCCGTTCTGCAGCGGTCTGTTCTGTCATTGCATTCTTAACTGCTCCAACAGGATCAACTTCTTTTATCTCTACCCGTTCAACCTTCACTCCCCATTGATCTGTTTCACGGTCCAGTATGTCTCTTAAATTTGTATTAATCATTTCACGATTATACAACACTTCATCAAGTTCCATATCGCCGATAATACCTCTAAGTGATGTCTGGGCAAGAGATACGGTTGCCATCCGATAGTTTGCGACTTCAAAAACTGACTTCTCAGGGTCAACAACCCGGATGTAGACGATTGCATCAACGTTTGTTGGAGAATTATCTTTTGTAATAACCTCCTGACTGGGAACATCCATGACTATCGTCCTGAGATCTACGGTATATACTTTGGTGATAATGGGTAAAACCCAGCGGAACCCGGAATTTAACTTACCTATATACCGGCCAAGACGAACCTGGAGACCCTGTTCATATGGCTGGATGATGATAACTCCTCGTGAGAAGATGATCATAATAATAATAACTAAAATTACGGTAATTAGTGTGTCAGCAATTGCCATTTTATTGTACCTCTTCAACTATCACGTGAACGCCTTGTGATGAGACAACTTGTATCCGGGAACCCTCAGGAATAAGTGCACCCGTACTCTTTGCACTCCATTCATGTCCTTCAAGTTCTACTTTCCCAGATATTGTATCCGGATTTATAGATCGAAGGACAAGACCTCTTTTCCCGACAACCGAGTCCATACTGGTTGCAAGGGGTTTTTCATTATCTGATGTCAGTCTGCTGTAGATCCAAATGGTAAATCCGGAAGCGATAATCGCAATCAGAACCCCGACTATAATACCTGCTGGTGATTCAAATACATTAAACCCTAGAAGGATAAATATCCCGATTAGAATCAAAACGGTTCCAGGAACAGCGAGAAAAAACCCTGGTGAAAAGACTTCAAGCATCAGAAATCCGGCACCTAACAGGATAATAAACCAGCCATTTGAAAGGATCTCAGCCAAAGCCATGTTTCAGATTCTACGTGTCATGGGAAAAAGGTATGGATGATGCCTTTATCGTCAGGTCCTGAGAAGAGCGATTTTTGCTCCACGAAAAACATTGAGTTCTTCTGCTATTGGCTGACATTTCGCACAAAGCAGGTACGCTACCGGTGGAAGCCCCTGAAACTCTCTGAGGCTTTCATAATTTGCCATCCCCTTTGATATGATAAGGGTACAATCATCAAGAGCTTGTCTGACAACGTCAGGGAGGAGATCAAATCGAATTCCGTGTTCAACTCCTGCACCAGAAGAGATGAGGAGATCACAGACATCCTCTATCCCTTGTTCTCTTGCTTCTTTCAACGTTGCATCATTAAGAATAGGAGCATCCCGTACCACAACAGTCAGATGTACTCCCCGGCAGTGCAGAAACTCAAGCAGCAGTTTGTCAAACACAATTTCGCCGCAATTATCTGTGAAATAGACAACCCGGTTACAAAGGGTCAGAATTTCATCTGTATCATCTATATCAAGACCATGGGGAAATGTTTCATTAAAAAATGTCAGAAAATCTGTAGTAACATCATGGCCCTGCACTGCATAATCAAAGGTGTTTGCAATGACACTCGCTAGGACATAATCCCGAAAACTTAGTAACCGGCCCCTGACCAAAGATGTTGTGGCATATGCATCAGCATCTGAAAGAGATTTCACCTGAAAAAACGGGTCCTGACATGAGAGCATCGAATAGATTGATCGATGTAAAAAACTTGCAATCATGGGGTGTGTCCATTTGGACTCAGTAAGGAGAAAGTCAATAATCTTCTCTGCTTCCTTTTTGATCTGTATAATCGTGTCAGTTCCGGCTTCTACGCATTCTCCTTCATATGCTACCCGTGAAAGCAGACACGTGCTACATCTTTTATCAGACATCATACTATCGCCAAAAAGAGGATGGGGCCATCGAGATTCGAACTCGAGTCAGAAGACCCCCAGTCTCCTAGGATGCCAGGCTACCCTATGGCCCCGTAGACACACATATTGAACTGGTTGCCATATATCACTTATCTTTTTGTTTCATCTGTTTTTTTTATTATTGTGCATTGTAGAACTTCTTGGAATGTTAAAAGTGAAACGGCGGTTATTTAGAAGGTGTGCAAGCTAATCGCGCTACATGGATTAAGGTAAACTTTCCAGAAAGTTTTACGATTAACTTTTTATGAGTATATTTATCATAAAAAAGCAGTCTGTTACCGGTAATCCTGGTCAAGCAGAACATGAAGGTTTATATCTGGTGAGGAATATAATGGTCTCTAAAGCAGACGATAGCATCCTCTCTAAGTAAACAGATAAAATTCCGGCATCAGACCCCAAGTTTCGGCAAAACTATATTGGATCACAATATCATATAGTAATTAATTGGGGTGCACGTGACGTATGCTTAAAGAAAAAATTTCTGGTATCATTGAGACTATTTCTGGGATCGATGGTGTTACTGCCTGCACCCTTGTCTCTCGGGACGGAGTTCTTCTTGGAAAACATGCAGAATCAGAGTTTAATGAGGCATGGTTTGCTGCGATGAGTGCAACTCTTCTTGCTTCTGCAGAGTCTGCTGCTGTAATAATTAAGATACAGTCTCCTGATGTTGTGATGATAACGTCTTCTGATGGTACACTTGTTATCATTGGAGCTGGTGAGAAGCTTCTCATAACTGCTTTAATCGATCCACAATCTGATATCATACAGGTGACAAAGGCACTTATACCGTTGGCAGAAGATGTGGGAGGTTATTTTTGATGGCAACCATTCTTGTAATAGATGACAGTCCCTTTATCGTGGATATTTTTGTTACAATGTTGGAACGGGGAGGATATGATACATATTCAGCAAATAGCGGACCCGATGGGATAGAACTTTTAAAGACGGTAACGCCTGATTTGATTCTCCTCGATATTATGATGGAACCAATGGACGGCTGGGAGACCCTGGTTGCGATAAAGCAAAATTTTGAGACGAAGGACATCCCAATAATAATGCTGACCGCAAAACAGCTGACTCCACAAGAGGCACAGGAATATGGCATTTATATTGAAGATTATATTTTAAAACCAGTAACACATGCTGAGCTTTATGCTGCTATTGAAGGAATCATTACCAGAAAGCGTCGAATCGAAGAAGATATGGAGCGGGCAACATCAGGTGGATTTGACCGGGCTCTTATAATAGAATATGGGCGTCTTGTGAAAAGTGTTGAGATAACAAAACGGCTGCTTAAATTGTTAGAGTCGACCTATAATTTGAGTGACCCTTCAATGCGTCTTTCAGACGATATTAATAATGCGATAAAGAGTATGGGGATGAACCTGAAGTTCCAGGAAGAGCGTGTTGAACAGATCAGGGAAGAATTTTTAAAGACTCCCTGAACTGCCAGGTAAATAAGAAAAGATTAACCTGAACGCTATACTTTTTCTATGGTGATACGAACCCTGTCACCAGCGGTTAGTCCATGATCCTTTGGCACATCGATATTAAACCATAACGTTGCCGGATCATCCTGCGTCATATCCTGTGACATAATACAATCTTTTTCATCATTGATAACAGCCACAAACTCCAGATCTGATTCAAATGAGATCTTTTTATCCATAAAAATACATCCTATACGTTCAAAAAAGAGGGTTGTTTGGTATTTAGCAACGTGGGGAAACCATCCATGTGGTGCTGTTTGAGTAGCTCCATCGGACAATAGACAATTCCTGACAGATTTCTGCAAGTATTGCCATGTTGGTGCCCACTTCCTTGGATGAAAGACCAAGGTCTTTTGCAATATACTTGGACTTGAAATAGTGCTTACCTGAAATCAGTCCGCCTTTGAGATACGTAACAAGACGCACCTGCGTTTCATTATACTTATCTCGTAATATTCCCTTAGATGGTATATAATCGCCTCCATCAGGCCTAATTATTCATATCGTTTGAAACTTAAATAAGTAATGGATCTATCATGGTTCTTCATAGCACTCATTTGTCATAAAAACCATGTGATTAAAGTCCTACACCCTCAGGCTGTCTTATTCTACTGGATATGCACCTATCATCTCAATAAGCCGTTCAAGGACCGATTCACGCATTCCTTCAACAAATTTTATACTTCCGACTACCAGATGACCCCCACCATTTATACCGGCGCCAGGCATCTCATCTCTAAGCTCTCTTACCATTTTTGGAATGTTCATTAATACACCCCGTGATCGTAAAACAGCAAAATCCGGACCAAAGCCAAGAGTGACAACCGGTTCTCCGACATGCATCTGACAAAGCCTGTCATGAACCTCTCCGGATGTCTTTCCTGGAGGAGGAAATGTAAACTTGTGGGCGTGAATTTCAACATCTATCATGAAGAGATGTGCACTGTTTGCCAGTGTACGAGGTACTACATGAGGCATACATGTTCGAATCTGTTCCTCTATTGCATTATTTGCTTCTTCTACTAAGAGACGAACAAGGTTCTGACTTCGTGTGTCGTTCTCATTTAAGAAAAGAATGTCTTTTACTATCTCTCTTCCGTCATTGAAACGTAGATAGAACTGTTCATAATCAAGTGCCAGGGCAATATCCTTGCAGAGGCTTTCAGGATACTGGTCAGCAACAAGATCCAGATATCGCTGGCGTTCAGGTGCGGCACTCCTGTCTCCAACTGCAGCAATCGCCGGGAGATGCTTTATCCGGTCTTCTATATGTGGATTTATGAGTCTGGCAATTTCAGTGCCGAGCATTCCAGCTGTTATTCCAAAATCACCCCCGACGTGGTACGGGTTTGCATGAGATATCAAATACTGGTCAACGATTTCATCAGGATGATGATGGTCAAATACAATCATGGATATATCATATATCTGTGCCATCTTCATCGATGGGACATCCTCTTCTGTTGAACCATTATCAGTCAGGACAATAAGTGGCATTTTCTGACCAAATCTGATATTATCCCTTGTTGCAAAGTCAAGATCTCTTGTAATATCTTCTATTTCATAAAAAGGAGCTTTTGATGGAGCCCTTTTAAAGAGATAATAATCAGAATCATAATCGCCGCCTGATTCATTTATGAGATGGATGACAGCCTGTTCAATTGCCACTGCAGAACAGATTCCATCAGCATCAGCGTGATGACGGAGTAAGATGGGTTGGGCTGTAAATACGGCTTTTCGTATTTGTCGTGCAATCTTTCGCATCTCAGGTATGAGTAGTTGTAACACCTCACTCTCGACAAGAAGAGGGATATCTGCGGGTTCTGCACGTTCTTCTAATGCCTTTTCTATTCGTTCCTGAACTGCTTTTTCTTCATCACCAGAAAGGGGACGCAGATCATCCAGTTCAATCTGAATCTGTCCCCCCCGCTGCATCACTTCACCATATACTCTGACCATATTACCCTGTAAAACATCAGGATATGCTCGCTTTCCAGCTTCTATGAACCCAGCAGCATTCTCAGTTCCACTCTCATCGATCAGGGTAAATATCGTTGGACCTGATGTCTGTTTTATCTGGGCAACCTGACATTCAAGAGTTACTGATCTACCAACTCGTGATTTGAGATCCGCAAGCAGCAGTATTTTTTTCTTGCATTCGACCGGTTTGATATCATATGAGGCACTACTTATCTCTTCAAGATCAATATTCCCATTATTACGAATGGCATTAACCCGAACAAGGATGGTTTCACCTGCTTTGTGGGTTGTTATGATGTTACTTTTATGGACCAGTCCTTTAATTGAGTCGTTGAGATATACGAAGCTTCCAAATGTTGCAAATCCTTCAATAACCCCGGTATAGACCTTTCCGATATTGATATCAGTTATCTCACACCCCTTGCCCAGACGATATACGATTGTTGCATTCCCTTCTGACATTATGTTGACACCTGTTTTTTTTATCTTCCCTGCCAAACGGTTATCCATATTGGAATACGGGTTATTTCACCGCAGGCAGGATGATTTCTTCTAAAAACCACTCATTTCCATTCTGAAGATGTTGGTTTCTATATATGTAACGTAAGAAATGATAAGTAATACCCATAGCTGGTATGCGACTCAGTCATGAAATGGGATCTCTGTCATATCGAGATCATCAGGAATGATGATATCTCCAGAAAATTCATCTGCCGCATCACGTTTATGAAGTGCTGTCTGGGTGTATCGTGAACTGATGTGAAAAAGAGCAAGCATTCTTGCATTGAGTTCTCTGGCACAGGTACCAGCATCCCCTGCGGTTGCATGAAAAAATTCCCGTGCTCTTTCTTCCTGCTCATTATCAAAAGTCGCATCATGAATCAGGAGATCTACGCCAACACCACTATCAAGTACATTGTCGATGTTCAGTCTCGTATCCCCGGTGTACAGAACTTTTCTCCCTGATCTTTGGGGGCCAAGCACTTGTTGTGGCATAATTATCTGTTCTTCTCCTCCATGTACCTGGACCGTTACTGATTCTCCCCGTTGAAGTTTTCCAAAGAGTGGTCCGGGCTTGACACCAAGAGCAATAGCTTCCTCACGGTTGAACCTGCCAGGTCGTTGATTCTCAATAAAGCAGTACCCAACTGCGGGAATACCATGATCTGCTCCACATATTCTGATAACAAATCCTTTAAAATCATATTGCTGACCTGGGCGTACTCTGACCGCTTCAACCGGAAATGAGAATCGTGTTCGACATATCCGTTTTATGTCTTCAACTATCTCATAAACCGCATCAGGACCAAAGATTGTTAATGGCTCCAGTCTGCCGTTGAAGGTGAGGGTTTGTAACAGTCCGATAATCCCAAGATAGTGATCCGCATGCCAGTGAGTGATAAAGATCTCTGAAACACCAAACCCCGTTCTTGCACGCATCATCTGCTGCTGGGTTCCTTCTCCACAGTCAAAGAGGATGTCATGAGAACCCCACTTGAGGAGGATGGCAGGAAGGTTTCGCGTTACTGTAGGGAGTGCTCCTGATGTTCCAAGAAAGTAGATAAAAAGAGTTTCTCCAGCTATGTAAACCACCTCTGAAATGCTTTTAATGATATCTCTGCATCATGGATATTCCTTCCCTCTATTACTATAATCTCTCTGGAGTATGAAGCAGATATCAATTGTGCTATCGTTTCCCATACAATAGTACCTGACCCAATGGGGAGATGTTCATCTGATGCACCATGATTGTCATGGATATGGAGATGGTCTGCATTGCTGATAAAGGGATAAAAAGATTTTTCCCACCCGGTTGTGTGTGCATGACCAATATCTACCGTAATTCCTATGCCTTCCAGTCCTTCAGTTAACCCTTCTAATTCATATGGGTTTTGACAGAGTAAATCAGGAATTGCAGGCATATTTTCCAGGCACGCGCGTACTCCGTACTCTTCTGCTGTTTTACTAATCTCCTGTAATGCTCTTTTCTGAAGTTCCCAGACTTTATCAGGAATCAGTTTCCCTGTCGGGCCAAGATAACCCGGATGAAATGTTATTGTATCGGTTATTTCAGATGCACAGGATATACAGGTGCATATCTGCCTTATACTAACGTCCCAGATCTGGTGATTAATGGCTGCAAGATTGAGGTCACTGTATGGAGCATGAACCGTAGCACAAAGACCTGTGCTTGCCAGCGTCTCACGAATTGCAGTATTATATACCTGATTGTCAAGACGATACTTTCCGTCTGCAGAAATTTCCCATCCGGCATATCCTGCCTCCTCAATACCATACACCCAGGATATATCTTCCCAGACTTTTGAGGATGATGCAAAATATGGTTTAAATCCCATTACGAAATACCCGTTTTATAAAGAGTTCTGTAACTTGTTCTTCAAATTCTTGGAGTGATCCATTATTCATAATCGTGACGTCTGCCATTTCAAGTGCATGTAACAGCCCCCATGAGGTTTCACGCGTATCCCGCCTTGTTAGATCCTCAATTGTGATACAGTCATCAGTTCGTTTGCGGTTTTGCAGGCGTGAGAGACGAACAAAACTGTCAGCCTTAATTGCAATCAGTATGAAACTGGGGAAATGGTCTTTAAAAATTTGAACTTCTGCATCTCCCCGTATCCCGTCGATAAGAATGAATTGTGTCTGTATCTGCTCAATGATAGGGATGCATGCGATTGCTATTGCACCCATACCCTGTTCTTCTCTCAGTTTCTGTGCTATTTCACCCATATGTGTATCAAGCGGAGGGAGTCCTGCTTTTCTGACCTCATTGCGGATGACATCGCCCATCGTTACAACCGGAATCCCAGCCTGTTGTGCAATTCTTGAACACTCGCCTTTACCACTTCCCGGTAGTCCGACGATTCCGATTACCTTCATATACTATCTCACCCCCTTCTCTGGTTCTGATACGCACCGTTCTCTTCATTCTGTCAGCAATATCCATTAGTTCCTCTTCAGAAAACGCTGACAATTCCGGAACCACTCCCTGCTGCAGAATGAGACTGACAGACTCTCTGACATCTCTGATGATAGATGAGAGCTCATCGTCATATCCGCGAAAGAGTGTTATAACTACTTCAAATTCTAACAGGTTTCCCTGTGCCATTGCATTCTGGCATAGTGAGAGAGAACGTTTTACTTCAGTAACACAATCGAGTCCCAGTCTGTTGGAATAGTTCTCCCACCGGGCTTTGATATCCAATGCGATATGATCAATGCACTTGTTTTGTATGAGGAGATCAATGGTTTCGGGATATAGTCCATTTGTGTGTAGTCCTGTTAACAATCCCATTTTCTTGGATTCTTTAGCAATATAGACGAGAGCATCTCTCTGCATTGTTGCCTCTCCTCCTGAAAAGACAACACCGCTTATGAGGAGTTGTGCATCTTGTATCATCGCGAGAATGCTGTCAGCACGGCGTTCATCTGTACCGGTCTGGATCTCTTTATTCTGGCAGTACCAGCATCTGACTGGACAACCACGAAAAAAGACGGTACAGACCGACCGACCACGCCAGTCAACAGTTGAGAGAGGAACAAATCCTCCAAAATTAACCAAAATATCTGATGCCACTTCTGTACTAGTGTGGGACATGTATTCTAATAAGTTTCAGTGATTATACTATTATCGACACTTTTTTGATATAACACAATTTTACTTGATCAGTAAAAGAAAAAATATGCTCTTAAATTACGCAAAAAGAATCCTTTAATTAATTATTCATCGAATTAGTGGGTTATGACCATAGTTGAAGATGCTAAAGCTGGCATCATCACTGACGAGATGAAGGTCGTCGCAAAGCAGGAAGGCGTCACTGAAGATTTTATCAGACGTGGGATAGCTGCGGGCCACATTGTCATCAATATCTCTCCATACCGTAAAGTAAAACTCTGTGGAATAGGAGAGGGTCTCACCACAAAGGTGAACTGTTCGGTTGGAACTTCTACTGATATTGTTGATATTGATATGGAGGTTGAGAAGGTAAAGGCAGGAGAGCGCGCCGGAGCAGATACAATCATGGAGCTCTCTACTGGTGGCGACTTTCTTGAGATACGGCGCCGTGTCATAGAGGCAACATCTCTCTCTGTTGGTAGTGTTCCCTTGTACCAGGCATTTATTGAAGCTGCCAGGAAGGATGGCGCTGTTGTTCATATGAAAGAGGATGATCTCTTCCGGATAACTGCTGAACAGGCAAAACTTGGCACTAATTTTATGGCCATCCATACCGGTATAAATCTTGAGACACTCAAACGACTCCAAAACCAGGGGCGCCATGGGGGTTTATGCTCTCGTGGTGGTGCATTTATGGTAGCATGGATGCTCCATAATGAGAAAGACAATCCTCTGTATACAGAATTTGATTACCTTTGTGAGATCTTAAAGGAACATGAAGTAACACTCTCGACTGGAAATGGAATGCGTGCAGGGGCTGTTCATGATGCTACAGACCGTGCGCAGATTCAGGAACTTGTTATAAATACAGAGCTAGGAGACAAAGCGCATGAGAAAGGCATTCAGGTTATTATAGAAGGCCCCGGCCACGTACCGATTGATGAGATCGAGACAAATGTAAAACTTATGAAACGTGCTTCAGGGAATAAGCCATTTTATATGCTCGGGCCAATTGTCACAGATATTGCACCAGGATATGATGACCGGGTATCAGCCATCGGCGCTGCATTGTCATCTGCAGCAGGGGCTGACTTTATCTGTTATGTCACTTCTGCAGAGCATCTTGCCCTTCCAAATCCGGAAGAGGTTTTTGAAGGAGTGATGAGCAGTCGTATTGCCGCACATGTGGGGGATATGATTAAACTTGGCAAACGCGATTCAGACCTTGCAATGGGCCATGCCCGTCGGGATCTTGACTGGGAGGCACAATACCGTCTTGCAATCAATTCGGAAAAAGCACGTAAGTTACGAACAGAACGGATGCCTGCTGATACTGATGCCTGTACAATGTGCGGTGATTACTGCGCACTTAAGATAGTAAACAAATTTCTCAATCATAAGGATTAAGAAGGAAATCCAGGGTTATGTTATTAAAAAACATTTCCCTTTTTTTTATAGAAACACATCCTCTTTTTTTGGTACGCGGTATTAGAAAGGTAACAGATCTTGTAGTGTGGTACTCCTGGGATCGGTATTCAGCAAACCCTTTTACAGATATCTGATTATCTAATCGTATGCACCAGGAACGAATCAGAGTGACTACTCATGGAGAAGGTGATATCATTGATATCACAACGAATATTGCAGAGATACTAAAGAAATCAGGAGTTATAACCGGACTTTTACACGTCTTTGTACCTGGTTCCACTGCTGCAATTACCACGATTGAATATGAAGACGGTGTCTTATCTGATCTGAACCGGTCACTTCGTACCATCGCACCTTCTGATATCCAGTATCGGCATGATGCCAGATGGGGAGATGGAAATGGTCGATCTCATGTAAGAGCTGCAATTATCGGTCCGTCACTTACTTTGCCGGTTTCAGAAGGATCTCTGTTACTTGGGACCTGGCAGCAGGTTGTCTTAGTTGAGCTTGATATCAGGTCTGTGCGTGAACGTGAGATTATCGTTACGGTTCAGGGGACCTGAAAGCTAGTAAAAAAACATTTATCTTATGTTATGAATAAAAGAGAAAAGGATGCTAACCTTATCAAATACATACGGAGAATAGAATAAGTGTCAGTCAGTCAAGTGGAATGGTCTCGAGTTGTGAGACTAATTCCCAGATTCTGGTTCTAGCGTGTACCGGCATATTTGGATCGCTACTGATTTCATCTATCTTTGATATAGCTTCAGCTGCACGCATCCCCTGGTCATTATCCGGGTTCTGGAGAAGTGTTCGTGTCTCATCAGCGACACGCCTAATATTTCGTGGTATCGTACCGTCATCAATTATGGCAGATAACATCTGTATGCAATTATGTATCGTTTGTTCCGGGGTACTCATGCAATCACCCTGATAATCCTTCCTTACTATTACTGACATGAACACTTAAATAGTTGCCACAGACCACCTGATTATATGAGAGAATCTGATGAAATTATGGCAGAATATCTATTAAAAGGTGGTAAAATGCTTGCTTCCGCATGTTCTACCTGTGGGTCCCCTCTTTTTGAATATAAAGGTAAGACATTCTGTGTTGTCTGCGAGGAACATAAGACTGTTCTTTCTCAACCGACTCCAAATTCCCCTGCCTGTCTTTCTGACGTAGTTACCTCGCCACCGCAAATATCATCTTCATCCGTAGATAACACACGAATAGAACGGGATGAGATATCATCACAAGAATTAGTTCTTGCTATTACAGCCACAGTACAAGACCTTCTTTTACGTATCAATACCGAATCTGATACAAAACGGATTCGGGATCTTATGATGGCTGTGCGCGATGGGGCACAGGGTCTCTCATACCTACGCTATTCATAAAGTGTGTTTACCAGATCAAAGATTCGTTCTGCTTTCCCGCTCCCAATCCCTTTCACCTTCATTAATTGATCCTGTTCTGCAGTGATGACACCCCTTACAGAACCAAATTCCTGTAACAGTCGTTTGGCGTACAATAATCCAATATCAGGCAGGGACCCTATGATATGTTCCTTTGCCTCGGTATCAGAACAATATTTCTTCTGGTTCCACATGCCACCTCCTGTACGCTCTTCTCTTCCTTCCCTGCGCGCTATGACATATATCATGGCTGCAGTTTCCTGTGCAGAATGGGTATACAGGATAGTCACTCCCATATCAATGGCAATTGCCGCAAGTGCTCCTCTGATGGCATTGGGGTGGATATCCCGCAAACCATAGAGATCTTCTCCTTCAATGATGAGGACCGGTCGTGTGACATGCTGACTCATCGCATGTATCTGTCCGAGCAGGTCACGTTCGATGAGTGTATCAACAAAGTCACGGGTGGTTTTCCTCTCAATTATAATACGGTCGCCAATCTGATAATCACCATATGGCAGGCGTTTGAGTTGTATCTGTGCTCCATGGTTTGAGAGCTCCTCTGCAACCCGTGACATGGTCTCACGGTCGTCAACAAGTATCTTTGGACCCATACCCAAATCAGCATCAGAATGAGAACCTGATTTGTCTGGAGTGGTAAAGAGGGGTTGCTGTGATCCGTGTCTCTTTTGCATCCCTTTGATCTCACGAACCATTGCTTTTTCCCGGTTTGAAGAGACAAACCGAAAGGTCTCATCTGATGTATCTTTCGTAACCAAAACAAGGATTCTTCCGGTTCCATGCCTGCCGGTACGGCCTTTTCGCTGGATAGAACGAATTTCTGAGGGGACTGGTTCAAAAAAGATAACAAGATCTGTTGAAGGGATATCAAGTCCTTCTTCACCGACCGATGTTGCGACAAGTACACGAAAAAGTCCTTCACGAAATTGTCGTAAGGCTTCAATCTGCTTCTTCTGGCTAAGTCCTTTTTCACGGTCTTTCGTAGCCTGTCCTACAAACCTGCCTGCAGAAATTCCTTTCTGTTCAAGTATATGCACAATCTGGCTGACTGTATCCCGATAAGTTGCAAATATGATGATTCTGCACTCATTATCGCGCTCCAGTTCGTTTTGTATAATATCAGGGAGTGCAAGCAATTTGGGATGACATTCCTCACTCCATTCCAGGCTCGTCTCCATAACCTTCTGAAAAAGAGGATCCTCTGCAATTCTCTTTGCGGCTTTTGTTCCCCCTGGTGATGTTCCGTCTGCATATAATTTCTCCAGATACCCACGTAAAACAAGACATCCCTGCGATTCACCAAGGCTGACTGCATGTCTGATTTTCATGCATTCGGCATGAATACTGGCAGCAATAAAACCATCCGAATCTCGTTGGCCTATTTTAAACTGAATTGCACCGTTTAATTGATTGAGAACTTTCATCGAGAGATTCTCTCGTTTTGGCACATCGTATCCCATCGTCTTTAACTCGCCAAGACGGGCGTCAAGCATGGAGGAGAGGAGATCCACAGCCTGCCTGATATCGGCAGGCAGAGTAACATGCAGAAAAGTTACTTCCCGCTCAAAGACGTAGGGACGAACATCAGGATCTGACTCAACCCGTGTCTCAACAATCGAAACACAAAGATTTTCACAGATATCTGTTATTTTTTCACGATTGCCACCTGGTGAAGCGGTCATTGCAAGAATAAGTGGATTTTTTGCAGTTTCCATATAGCGCGATGCTAAAAAGACATAACTATAATTTCCAACCGCCCGGTGTCCTTCATCAAATATCAGCAGGATAACGTCAGAGAGACTGTATCTCCCGGCAATAACATCATTTTTTATAACCTGAGGGGTTGCAAAACAGATCGTTGCCTGGTTCCAGGCTTGTGTTCGTTTTTCTGGCTGTGCTTCACCAGTAAACATCACAAACGACTCATATTGCATGCCATTCTCATTTTTTATTTTTTCTTGGCCGGGTTTATCCTGACCGAGTATCAGGTGGTCCTTAAAATATCTCAGATGCTGTTCAACAAGGGGCTTTGTGGGAGCCAGCATGAGGACTTTTCCTTTCTTATTATACAACCGCGATGCCGTGGTGAGGAGTGCTATTGCCGTCTTTCCCAGACCCGTCGGGATTACAACAAGGGTATTTCCATCTAGTGCACGCATCGCTATAGCAAGCTGATATGCACGCCTTTCTATGCTATGCTCTCTGATGAGAGGATGTGTCAGATAATCGGTCACAATAGATCTGAAAATGAAAGAGAACCATCGACCAGTTCTCTGATAAGATAGGGTATCTTTTCTTTTTCTACACGAATCTGTTTCATACTATCACGTTCACGAATAGTGACAGTATTATCCTCAAGAGTTTCATAATCAATTGTTACTGCAAAAACAGTTCCAATTTCATCCTGACGGCGATACCGTCTTCCTATCGCTCCGGAGTCATCATATTCAGCCAGGATCCTCTTTGTATGCAATTCTTTTGTGAGTGCTTTTGCAATATCATCAAGTCCGTCACGTGACATCAGGGGAAAGACTGCCACCTGAATAGGAGCAACAAGGACTGGAAACCTCATAACCCGGCGAATTTCTCCATCGACTTCTTCTTCATCATAATTATGTTCCAGTACCGCATAGAGCATCCGGTCTATACCGAAACTAGGTTCAATTACATGAGGCCTGACATCAGTTCCTCTTACTTCTATCTCTTCATCAATAATCTCATACAGGTCAGAAGGAATGTGAAATACTTCTTCATCAATTGTTACACACGCCCCCTGAGGGCCGGGCTCTGCATCAGCAAGGGCCTGTGCAATTGCATTTGCTTTGCCACGGTATTGTGGGCCAAGGACTCCCATATTAGCAATGATGCGCTTCTTTAAAACGCGTTTTGGTTCATCAAACGGGACAAAAACCGTAAATTTCTGGCCACTATGCGTCTCATGGGCTTTGAGATCATAATCGGTCCGGTCAGCTATTCCAACAGTCTCGACCCAGCCAA
>CAYRYR010000001.1:0-64239 GCA_964428385.1 uncultured Methanoregulaceae archaeon | reverse complement strand
TATTAGTATTACATTGAGAAGAAAAAAAACCTTGTGAAAAAAGCAATTATTACAATTTATCAAGCTCATATTATAAATTTCTTACACTTCACGATACAGGATCACGGTTCCTGATTTTTTTGAGGTTATGGATCCACCTGAATTATACTGGATTACGATAAATGTGGTACGAATTATTGTGTATTATCATCTGTACATCACTGACGAGTGTAATCTGAGCTGTCGGTACTGCAGAGAACGGATTTTTCAGGTTCCAGCGATAGAAAGACCAGAACTTAGTATCAAAGATATTCCCACTGATGTCACCTATTCTCTCACCGATCTCTATCGTTTTTTTTCAGGAGATCCAAACGCGGTAATAACATTTATTGGAGGTGAACCAACAATGAGACCTGAATTCATAACCCAGGTAATGCAGACAATTCCTGCTAAAAAATGGATGATTCAGACAAACGGGATTCTTCTTCATCAATTTCCATCAGATATTATTAACAGATTTAGCACCATTCTTGTCTCAATAGACGGAAATAAAGAGATAACTGATTATAATCGTGGTCGTGGAACATATAGCAAAATTATTGAGAATCTCCAGACTATTCTTGCCAATGGATTTCAGGGTGAACTGATTGCACGCATTACGGTTACAGAAGAGACTGATATCTATGATGCAGTTACTCATCTCGCTTCAAATAACGGGCATTCGTTTCACTCGATTCACTGGCAGATTGATGCGGGTTTCTGGAATGATTACCATCTTCGTTCGTTTGGATCCTGGGCTGTAACCAAATATATCCCGGGTTTACAAGCACTTGCAGATGTATGGATCAGAACAATAGAACAGGAAAAGATAGTTCCACACTGGTATCCTTTTATCGGTATTATCCGGGATCTCATAACAGAAGAGGATTCACTTCTGCGCTGTGGTTCCGGACACTCAAATTATACAATACAGACAGATGGTACCATCATCCCGTGCCCTATTATGCTTGGCATACAGGATTACTATCTGGGTCATATCAGGGATACCAGTCCACCTGACATCCCAACTGTTGTTATTCCTTCAGAAAGATGTCACACGTGTGATATCTTTCCCATCTGTGGGGGCCGGTGCCTGTATTCTGCAGTTATGAACCCATGGCCCATAGAAGGTATGGAAGAGATCTGTTTTACTGTCAGATCGTATATATCCATTCTACAGGGCATCCTTTTCCGGATCAATAAATTGATTGAAGAAGAAAGTTTGGATTCTGATGCATTCATGTATGAGCGTTTCAATGGCTGTGAAATAATACCATAAAAAAGGGTGTAATTCGTTTTTTCAGGCCGGAACAAAACCTTCATCTGATACCATTTTCTGCCCATCCGAACTCATGATAAAGAGCAGAAAGTCTGCAGCAAGGCCAGTTGGCTCGCCTCTGGTAATCATATAAAGAGAGCGGGATATCGGATACTCTCCTGATAGCACATTCTCTACCGTTGGATCAATAGTACTTGTTCCGTTATCTATTGATATCGATTTTACCGATTGATCAATGTATCCAAGCCCCACATATCCGATACTGCCAGGTGTCTGTGCAACCGTGGATTTGACTGCTCCATTAGAATTCTTCTCAAGCTGTGTCTGCACAAAATCTTCTTTGTTCATTACATATTCATGGAAAAATTCTCGTGTTCCAGATGCACTGTCACGACCGATAACAACTATCTCTGCATCTTCACCACCAATATCCTTCCAGTTCGTAACATTACCACGATAAATTGCTTTTATCTGACCTATTGTTAAAGAACTTAGCAGATTTGAAGGGTGAACAATTAATGCAATTCCATCTCGTGCAATCTCATGAGGGACAAGATCCTGATACTTTTGTATCTCAACCTCTTTGAGATCACGTGACGCCATTCCAATATCTGCTGTCCCTTCCCCGACTGCAAGGACACCGACACTTGATCCACCAGCACTTACCTGGATATCAGCATTCGGATGCATATCCATAAATGCTTCAGCAGCATTTGCAGCAACCGGAAGCACGGTTGTAGAGCCTGATATTGTCAGACTTTCAATTGTACCGGTTGAAATAGCAGGGACAATATCATCCTGACCCGATGTTCCCGTACAGCCACAAAGAAATACTGCAATAAGAACTACTACTAACAATCCAGCAATGCTGGATACTCTCACATATCTTTTCATATGACTCAATCTCACCAATATAAACATCAGACATTGAGTAATATACTCATATCCACTATAATCACTAGTGATGATTAGCTTTTCCTATATCTCAATAGTTTCTGATGTACCTATAGTTTCTTTTCATTCCCTAAATATGGCCTATAATATCTGAATAAGGCAAAAAAATGAGAATTTTCACCAGTAATGAATACACACATTATAATTTATCAGGACGTATCCTTGCCTTTCATTTATAGTCAGAAATAATTCAGAACCAGATACAGCATATGATCCATATTATGATCGTATCCAGATAACCAGGTGATACCTTACAAGACAATCTAGTGGGTACATCTTATGAATGAGTATAATAATTCCGAATTTTTTCTACAGATACAATATTTTCTGTTTTTTGTCCACCAGAAAACCGGTATGGGTCATGGAATATATTGTTCATTTATCACATGGCATCATACATATTAAGTATGAAAATTTCTGTCCTTGCCAGTGGGAGCAAGGGGAATGCACTATATATTGAAGGAAATAATTCTGCCCTTCTGCTTGATGCCGGGATCAGCGGGCGTGATATCATAGGGACCAAAGGAACCGGAGGGAGGATACGTACCAGTGGTGGTGCCCCTGATCTTATCTGTGGAATTCTATTAACCCATGAACATGGTGATCATATCAGGGGTGCAGCTGCAGTAGGTAATACGTTAAAGATCCCCATATGGGGAACCACAGGGACTCTTGCAGCGTTTAAAAAGATACGGGGTGGAGCAAAGACACCTCCATTAACAGCCTGCAAAAAGTATGAACCCTTTTCTATCAATGATTTTGTGATTGAACCTTTCCCGGTATCACACGATGCAAGTGAACCGTGTGGATTTGTCATCAGGGAAGGCTCAACCACACTCTGTTGCTGCTCTGATACCGGTATTGTAACGGATAGAATGCTTGAAATATTCTCCCATGCTGATGGTCTCATCATTGAGTCAAATCACTGTCCGGATATGCTTAGGGACGGCCCATATCCAGCTGCACTGAAACGCCGCATTGCGTCAAACCGGGGACATCTCTCAAACAAAGACACAATACAGGTTTTGAAAACTATTGGGAGCGATATTCACTGTGCAATTCTCTCTCACTTAAGCGAAGTAAATAATGAACCTCACATCGTTGCAACCGGTTCATATGAAGGACTCGGTCTCAGTGCTGATGACATTGAGATATTTGTCGCATCAAGTGTTGATGCCACTACCAAACCGAGTTACACTAAAAAAAGGGGAGATATCCCGAGACGTCATGATGACGAATGCTGGTGCAGATCAATAGAACTGTAACCGTAACTGATACATGAAATTTAAAATATTTGCTGAAATCTGTCAGGATCTTGAGGCTACTAAAGGAAGACTTGACCGGATTTCCCTATTGAGTGAGGCGTTATCTACCTGCAATATAGACGATCTGCCAATCTTTGTACAACTCATCCGTGGCCGCCCGTTTCCAGACTGGAGTTCTCAAAAACTGGGAATCGGACCAAACCTACTCTATGATGCAATCGCCTATGTTACTGGGAAGAAGAAAGAAGACGTTATTGAGGAGATCAACAGAACAGGAGATGTTGGCTCAGCAGTCGAACACCTGATGGCAGAGAAGGAGCAGATGTCTTTTTTTCAGACAGAACTTACCTTGCAGGACGTATATACAGCCCTTCTTGATATAGCAGGAAGTGGAGGGGCACGATCTCAAAGAGATAAGACTCGTATCATCATCAAGCTCCTTTCTGATGCATCGCCTAATGAGGGAAGATATATTGCCGGCATTCTTCTTGAGGATATGCGCATTGGTATCGGAGAAGGAAACCTCAGGGACGCGATTGCCAGTTCAACCGGGATTGATCCAGACGTAATTGATCACGGAATACAGGTTACTAATGATATCGGAAAAATAGCTGTTCTTGCAGAATCAGGTGAAGTAAATCTTATTGATCTCACCATTGTTCTCTTTCGTCCGGTTCGGATGATGCTTGCAAAACAGGGTTCTATCAGTGGAGCACTGACAGATTTTTCTGAAATTTCTGTTGAGAACAAGTATGACGGAGCACGGTTTCAGTTCCACACAAACGGAGAAGAAAGCCGGATATATTCGCGGAAACTTGAAGATGTTACCGAGGCTCTGCCTGATATCGTTTCTATGCTAAACGATGCAACTAATGGTCATGATATCATTCTTGACGGAGAGATTGTTGCTGTGAAGAATGGCATTCTTTTGCCCTTTCAAAACGTGCTGAAGCGATTTAGACGTAAGCACAATATCGCAGCTATGAGCGATGAAATTGAACTTGTGCCATTTGTTTTTGATATCCTGTATCTTGATGGATTAACACTCATTGATCTTTCATTCAGAGACAGGAGGCAGAAACTAGAGAATACGCTTTCTAAATTTATCACCCCGCAGATAACAAGTGAAAGGAAAGATACAATCGAATTGTTTTACCATGAAGCTCTCGATGCAGGGCATGAAGGCATCATGATCAAAAATCCGGCAGCATCGTATACACCAGGTGTAAGAGGAAAAGACTGGATTAAGATAAAACCAGAAGTTGACACCCTTGATCTCGTGGTGACAGGTGCACAGTGGGGGGAGGGAAAACGTGCACATCTCTATGGATCGTTTCTCCTTGCATGTTATGAAGATGGAAAATTCCTGCCAGTTAGCCGCGTTGCAACAGGATTCTCTGATGAACAACTCCATTGGCTCTACCAAGAACTCAATGGTGACGTCCTGAGTACATCTGGAAAAGATCTCGTCTTTGAACCACGGCTGGTATTTGAAACTGGGTATTCCGAGATTCAGGAGAGCCCTACCTATGAGACCGGATATGCTCTTCGGTTTCCCCGGTTTATCAGGGTGAGAGAAGACAAAGGAATTAATGAGATAAATTCCCGTGCTGACATCCTGGACCGATACATGCAACAGAATAAAAACCGGTGACAGGTAACCCAGGGGTTATCATATTAACTTAAAAAAAGCTGGAAAGGGTCTGTTGTGACTGAATACGGGGAAGCATTCTGCTGTGAGAATACCACCAGGAAAATCCAAGCATCTGGGAAGCAATTTTAACAGCATCAGGGATATCTGAACATTCATAGCAGGATCCTGCAACAGCCTTCCTCGTTATCTCACGAATAACCCATGTTCCAAGTGGTGCCCAGTATTCATTAGAAACGTACCGGATAACAAGAACCGTAGCAGTTCTTCCAAGTCCCGTCAGATACTCAAGAACCGCAAGCCTGGCAGAATAATATGCACCTGAAATGGGTGAATACCCACTCTTCTTCTCTTTTTCTCCATCAACACAGATACTGATGGTATCACCTGCCCATAGTGATTGACGATCCCAGATCTCTATCATCTCAAACTCCCAGGGACCAGGTATCAGAATACAACAGATTGTATTTTTAAATCCGGTTGCAAACAGTACCTGAATGGATGATATCCAGGATTTATTGATAAGGTCTTTTTTACCCTTTTTCCCTGCCATATCATCAACCGCTGTGATAGCCCACCGTGTAGGAACAACTTTTCTTTGTTTTCCCTGTCCCAGCAGACCTGTTGAGAGGAGTGGAATAATCTGATAGACATCAATACCTTCCCTGATGAGTTCCCTGACTGCATCAATAGCGGGGACATCAGTATCTGAAGTCACTTTATCTATAGGCCGTGGAACCTTTGCATTCTCAATAACAGACATGCGGGTGAGAGATCCACTCATCCCGACAGGTGCTATAGTACCGTCAAATGAGAAGTCGTACGATACCGGTTTTTCAAATGCCACCTCAACATCAATCGGAACTGATGAGAGGGCAACCTCCTGTATCTTATCAAGAAACTGGTTTCCTGATGAGATGCCCCGTATGGTCTCTGCACGTATTGAAACAATATCATCAATTGAGTAGCCCTGTCGTATCCATTCAGGGGGACAATCAGAGTCATCAATGAGCAATGGCCCTGCACTGACATGGGGATATCCATGACTCCCGATGAAGGGGGAAGGTGCCGGAGCCATAATATTCTGTACCGGACGTCTCTTCACCTGTGCATAAAACCGGGCCATAACTGGACAGGTTACAAGTCCGCAGTCTCCCTTTCCCTTACACCTGATACAGCGGTTCACTCTGGCACCTGCAGAGAGATAATTACCCGTTCTCCAAGATACTGAACCATAGAGCCAACCCATGATGCCCAGAAAACAGAATCCTGAGGGACAAAGGAAGCCAGTTCCCTGCCGGTATCATCATCAGACCCATCGATAACATGGACAATTACAGAGCCGGGTGCATATGCAGAGATGAGAATATCATCACGATCCCCGTCTGTTATACCAAAGACCGGGATACCCAGGTGAAATCCGATATGACCACAGACAGCAGTGGTATCATCTCCAATCGCAAGAATACCAGTAACTTCAGGTGTAAGTAGGGTGTACAGATCCACTGCAGCATGATCGATAATAACTATTCTTCCTGTTTTAGGGGCAGTCCTAAAACAATATCCAGGAGGGGATGAACGGATACGTCCGCTCTTACACCAGGCCTCTGATATCACAGGAAGTCCAGACCTGAGCAATTTTTCGATACCATGTGCCTTAAGATCAATGCCAGATACCGCTTTAAGCGTGTTATCTTCAACAGAGAGTATAACTTCTTCTGCTGTTGCATATCCAATGATGATACCATTGACAAATACCGGTTCTCCAAAGATACATCCACCAATTGTCCGGATGGTATCTTTTTTCTGCATTGTTGGTATCTTCCTGGTTATCGGAAAACCGGTTTTTCGAGCGAGATAATCTGCAAGAATACTGGTCTTCTCTCCCCAGACAATTATTTCGTGTGATCTGCACTCAACCTGTATCAGTGGCGATTGATGGCAGCGGTTCGCAACAAGGCATCCAAACCGTTCTCCTGATTGAGGTGATTTTGCACAGTTTAACAGAAATGAGGAGGAGAGAGAGAGTTCATTGAAGATAACACTCGGAATCCGGCAATCGAATCTGACGGGAATCTTACTCTCCTCAGCTGCAGTCCGGGCCATGATACCTGCAACAACGATTTCTACCGGGCCGATACTGTTTGTTATCCTTGCAACCCATCCATTATCAAATGCTTCAGGGCCGTGGACAACCATGGTTACCGATCTCATCTGCTACCCTGAATCCCGGATTTCATCGATATGAATCATGTCATCCTTCCCACTCTGTATCACTGACTCTCCTGGTCATTTTGTATTGGTTCACTCATTTTGGTTCCTGCTTACAAGAACAACAATACATGATGTGAAAATGGTAATTATCACAAGACTAATGGTAACCGATACTGCCGTAATGACAAAACTACTGTAATGAATCAGCACAACGGATCCGATACTCACCATCACTGAAAAGAAAACAGCGAGAATAATCAGTGGAAGGATTTGAGGTTCTTTGCACCATCGCATAAAGATGACGGCCAGGGGATACCCGCACAGAAAGAGTGACAGCAAAAACCCGGCAAAAACCGTGAGAAGAGAACCATCCTGTCCTGAACCAAAAATAATAGCACCACAGAGCAGCGCTCCTAACGAGACTGCTGCCACCTCATACCGGGTCTGATAATATGTTCTCATAACAACCAAAGATATATAGAAGTCAGGATAACGATTCCTACATGGATCCAGATGATCAGGCACTGACATCAGCAATACTCATCGCCTGTCTCATCGGAATATCACTCTGTGTAATTCTTATCATATATGTAACCGCTACCGATTATTTTTACCATGGGTATACCGAACTCTATCTAAAAGATACTACAAATCTCCCTGATAGTAGTGAACCTGAAGTTTTTTTGAACTATTCATGTACTGTCGTTTCGCACCATAAAGAACAGATGGGATATGAATACTCGGTATATTATGATGATGAGATTATCCAGTCAGGAACGTTCTTGATACCGGATTTGGGGTCTGAGAGGAGCCTGACCATTCCACTTTCGGTTAATCGTTCTCTTCTTGCAGGGGATACGAGTGCAGCACGCATACCAGGAACCGATGGTATAAATGACGGAATATCTGCCAAAAATTACTCATCAGCTCATACTATATCAGTCTCATTGCATGAAACACCTCTCAATCCTGACCAGGTTCCACAATCATACATGCTCTGCTTTCCAGTATTTGAAACAAATGATGAGGATAAATGAATCCGGATATGTTCCTTACTGATATCTTTCTCGCTCTCGTTGTTACGATTGTGACAACCTGTACTGGTGGAGGATTTGTCTTTTTTCTGACAAAGGGCAGAAATATTGTGGCACGTATTGCACTTTCCTTTGCAACAGGGTTTGTAATAATCTCACTTTCTGGAATACTGGCGTCATTTTTTTCTCTCTCACCACCCCTATTTCAGATTCCTCTTATAATTCTTGGAATTATTCTCTTCATCATCTTTTGTAAGAATCATCAGTTAACTCTCCCAAATCGGCAGGATAGTACAGTCCTTATTCTTGCCGGAGTGTATGTCCTGATTTTAATTAGTTTTTTCACGGCTATTGTAATCTGGCGGGCTGGTGATGTCACCGTCCATGCATCAATAGTCAGAATGATAATGGATGGGATATCTGTCCCGGTCAGTATCTATCCGGTTGGTTCTTCCTGGGATTACTATCCAAAAGGATTTCATTATTATACTTCTTTCTGGACGCTTTTCTTTCCACTCATCAATACCATTACCATCATCCCGATTCTTATCACTGCAGCAACAAGTGTACTCTTGTATGCCGTCATACGCGAGTATTATCCTGGCTGGTGTGCCTGTACTGCATTTATCCTGGCCTGCTTTTGTTTTCCCCAGCACTTTGATAACCTGATATGGGGGGGATATCCATCAGCAACAGCCCAGATGCTGTTTGTGGCTATTATTCTTGCAATTATTATCGAAAAGCGGATCCTGTTACTTCTTCTTCTGGGACTTCTTCTCACTCATACACGATTTATAATTTACCTGGTGCCTGTACTTGCATTCTGGATAGGGGGAGAATGGATGATACAATCCGGGTTAATTAAAAAAGAACGCATCTATATCCTGACAGGGATCTGTATTTTAATCCTGTTTCTCCTCTGCATCCCTCTCATGCTCTCATCAACCTCATATATATTCTGGATCCTGTCTGAAAAGACATTAACAACTGAATTTATCACAAGATGGGTATTTGCACTCTTATCAGTCTTTGGAATCCTCATTGCCTATTACCGTTTTCATGCCATGGAGCGTCTTGCACTAGCATGGGTTGCAGGGCTCTCAGTCATTGTCCTTTTGGTAGACTCTGAGATACTTGTTATCACTACCGCAACCAGGGTCATTTCTCAGTTGTATCTTCCATTCGCATTCTTTGCTGCGATTGCCCTTGCATATATGACATGGCAGCTCAAAGATACCCGCCTTCGGACTATAGTCTCTATTTTCCTTATTCTGGGCGGAATTGGCATAATGGGAGCTGTCTTTTACAGTTATGCAGGTTCATTTGCCCTGCCTGAAGATGACTATCAAGCCATGCAATGGCTGCGCGATCAGAATTTTACTCATCCCATCTGTATCAATATCGATCCAACAGGCATGCTTGTCTATCCTCTCACCGGCATTCCGGTTACAGAACCTACACTAATCCCCAAACCAGAGATAAACGGATCATTTTCCTTTAGTGAACTCTCATCGAAAATTGTCGCAGATCCAACAGATCCCACCATTCCAGACCTTATAAGAAGTCTTCCCTATCATCCGGTTCTGCTGTACATCTCAAGCATATCGCGTACTAATCCAGACTATAACCCGCCATTTTTCAATTTTTATGATGGCATATACCGGACGGTGAATGTGAATGAGATGAGTGACTATTATACAATATTATACGATAGCGGTGCAACAATTGTTGCCATCTCCTGAAACATGATATATCATATCAATCAACCTTTTCTGTAGCAATTATGACAATTTCATCTGAATATCCCCTTTTATTTTTGATTAGTTTCATTACGGTTCTCACATCAGCACCCATTTTCATCAGAAAATTTACCAAACAGGGTTTTTTAGTTCCTGATATGTATAAAGATGACAGAAAAGTTCCGACAATGGGAGGCATGGCAATTCTTGCAGGGGTCCTTGTCTCACTGATTGTTGCAATCTTTCTTGTTGGAAATGTTGCATCACTTCTCATCTTTTATTTCATCGTCTTCACCTATGCCATGTTTGGAATTTTAGATGATCTGGTGGATGTAGGAAGACAACTCAAGATTATCGCACCATTCTTCATGGCATTGCCAATAGCTCTCATATCTACCGATACGGCAATCTGGGTAGGCTTTGGAGAAGTTGAACTCGGCGTTCTGTACCTGTTTATTCTGGCACCACTCTTTGTGATGGTCATCTCAAACCTTATTAATATGCATTCTGGATTTAACGGAATGCAGAGCGGTCTCTCCATCATCATCATGGCATTTCTTGTAATTCAGGGTATTATCTGGCAATATAATACAACTCTTTTCATTATGCCTTTATTTGGAGCTCTCTGTGGTTTTTATATCTACAACAGGTATCCATCACGGATATTTGAGGGAAATATCGGTTCTCTGGCAATAGGATCTGCAGTCGGAGGATACATCATTCTGATGAACATGGAGATCCTCGGAATTATCCTCTTTATTCCTCATATCATCAATTTTCTTATGTATGCATACTGGCGAATCAGAAAACTCCCGGCAACAAAATTTGGTACAATCAATCAGGAAGGGAACCTGATTGTTCCTAATTATCTGACACTAAAATGGGTAATCCCTTATTTCTTTGAGGTTAATGAACAAAAAGCAACACGGTTGATGTTTCTTTTAACCGCCCTCTTTGGAATATTCGGGCTCGTCATTCAGAATACATTATTTATCTCGTACTAGTACATCGCACACATTCAATTTTTCTCATCACCTTCCTATACTCATAGATAAAATACTAGTACGAGAACAATCACCTCTCAATCATACAACTGATATCATGATATCCAAAACTACCCTATGCTCCCGCTGCATCCTTGACGATACAATTGAAGGAATACAATTTGATGAGAATGGAATCTGTAATTTCTGTGGCATTCATGATCAGCTGGAAGTGCAGTATCCTCTTGATGAACAGGGAGCAGAGCACTTAAAGGCCTGTATTGCACAGATAAAGGAGGATGGAAAAAGAAAGAAATATGACTGTGTAGTCGGTGTCAGCGGGGGGCGTGACAGCACGTACACTTTATATATGGCAGTCAAATTAGGTCTCCGGCCACTTGCGGTTCATTTTGATAATGGCTGGAACTCAAAGACAGCAGTAACAAACATTTATAACGCAACACAAAAGCTTGATGTAGACCTGTATACGGTTGTTGCGGACTGGGGAGAATTTAAAGATCTCCAGAGATCCTTTCTTTATGCATCTGTACCAGATGCAGATGTTCCCACCGACTGGGCGATTTATTCAGTGCTTTTTGATGTGGCAGCAAAAGAGGGGCTACATTATGTTATTCAGGGACATTCATTCAGAACAGAGGGAACCTCACCAATCACCTGGACCTATATGGATGGTCGGTATATACGAAGTGTTCAGAGACTCTTTGGCTCCAGAAAGATAACCAGTTTCCCTATAATGGGAATGAAAGATCTCCTCTGCCATATGTTCCTTCGTAGAATTAAGGAGATACGGTTGCTCGAATATCTTGACTATAAAAAAGAGGAGGTGGACGCAACTCTGAAACAGGAGCTGGGATGGACATATTATGGCGGTCACCATCATGAGTCAATGTACACTCATTTTTTCCAGTCTTATTATCTTCCAGAAAAATTTGGTATAGATAAACGAAAACTTGAATATGCTGCAGAAGTCAGATCAGGCCATATAAGTCGCCAGGAAGCATTAGAAAAAATTGCACAGCCCTATGAATATGATCCAGAAATAGTTGCATATACCATCAGTAAATTAGACCTCTCACAGGAAGATTTTGATGAGATAATGAAACTCCCGGTACAGAGTTTTCATAACTACCCGACCTATTACCCGTATATCAATGCATTGAGTCTTCCTGTCAGGTTAGCATGTCATCTTCATCTCCTTCCTCCCATACTTGCGGAAAAATACCTGAAAAAATAGACGCATACAATATGATAACAATAATTGATTATAAAACTGGGAATAGTGGAAGTATTTTAAATGTTTACCGGCGGATCGGCTGTAATGCTATTATTACTTCACGCCCGGAAGATATTCGGAATGCTGAAAAACTGATTCTTCCTGGAGTAGGGTCATTTGATCGTGCGATGAAGAATCTGCATGATATGAATCTGATTTCAGTGTTAGAAGAGAGCGTTTTAGACGGGAAGACGCCACTTCTGGGTATCTGCATCGGGATGCAGATAATGGCATCACAGAGTGAAGAAGGAAGCTGCCAGGGATTGGGATGGATAGATGCTGATATCAAAAAATTTCAGATTCCAGAGACAGAACACCTGAAGATACCCCATATGGGCTGGAACAGTCTCCACATCAAACAGAAAGACTCAATTATTGCCGGCGTAACCGACTCTGACATGTTTTATTTTGTGCATTCTTTCCATTATTCAGAACCAAAAGATGCAGATATCCTGGCAACTACAGGATACGGATATGAGTTTCCATCTCTCATTAAAAAAGAGAATATCTATGGGATACAATGTCATCCGGAACGGAGTCACGCAAGCGGTATTTTGTTTTTGAGAAACTTTGCTGAGATGGAGCAGTAATGTTTAGGCCACGAATTATTCCATGCCTGCTTATGAAAGAGAACGGGCTTGTTAAGACGACTCAGTTTGATAATCCACGATATATTGGTGACCCCATAAATGCAGTCAGAATATTTAATGAAAAAGAGGCTGATGAACTTTTATTTCTTGACATCACCCTCTCAAAACCAGCAGCCAGGTTTACAAAAAAGAAAGAGAAAAAGATTCAGTATGATCTCCTTAAAAAAATTTCTCGAGAGTGTTTCATGCCATTCTCATATGGAGGAGGGATTACAACCATTGAAGAGATGGAACTTCTCTTTAGCATCGGTATTGAGAAGGTAGCCATAAACACCAGTGCAATAGAACATCCTGAACTGATTGCAGATGCAAGCCGGCAGTTTGGCAGTCAGAGCATCATTGTAGCAATTGATGTAAAAATAGGAAAAAAAGGGAATTATGAGGTATTCATCCAGGGAGGGACACGACCAGTAAAGGCAGATCTTGCGACTTATATCAGAACTATTGAAGATGCAGGAGCCGGAGAGATTCTCATTACCTCAATTGATAGGGATGGCATGATGCAGGGGTATGATATCTCTCTTATCAGAATGGTATCAGATGCGGTGAAAATTCCGGTCATTGCCTGTGGGGGTGCAGGATCCATTAATGATATGGCAGAGGCATACCATAAAGGTCATGCATCTGCCCTTGCAGCAGGGAGTTTCTTTGTATATCATGGACGAAAACAGGCAGTTCTCATTACTTATCCGACAAAAAGTGAGATAAAGACCCTTTATCAGGAGAAATATGAAGATCGTTGTTGATATTAACCATCCGGCTCATGTTCATTATTTTAAGCATTTTATCTGGCAGATGCAAAAGAGGGGGCATGAGATCCTGATAACGGCAATTGATAAAGAAGTCTCTATCGACCTCTTAGAACGATATCATTTCTCATATACCTGTCTGGGTCATCATCAGAAAGGAATCGGAAAGAAAATACTGAACATTCCTTTGATGGATATACGAATGATCCGGGCAGTAAAAAAATTTAACCCTGATATATTCATAGGATTTGGATCGATCCGGGCAGCTCATGCATCACGAATACTAAGAAAGCCCTGTATTGCTCTTGATGACACCGAACATGCAACCTGGGAACATATTCTGTATGTACCATGTACTGATGCTATCATCACTCCTATATGGTTTAAAAAGGATTTTGGAGCGAAACATATCAGATATGATGGGTATACTGAGCTTGCATATCTTCATCCTGCATATTTCTCTCCAGATGAGACGGTTCTTGATGAGGTAGGCCTTACAAAGGATGATCTCTTTGTGGTATTACGGTTTGTTTCATGGGATGCAAGTCATGATATTGGTCATAAAGGAATTATCCATAAAACAAGACTTGTTCATGAACTCATGCCGTTTGGAAAAGTGTTTATCTCATCTGAAGGAGTGCTTCCTCCTGAGCTTGAGCAATACCGGATTCATATCCCTCCGGATCGATTGCACCATCTGCTCTATTATGCAACACTCTATATTGGGGAAGGCGCAACTACTGCGTCAGAATGTGCAGTATTGGGAACACATGCTCTGTATGTCAACACACTCAGACTGGGATATACCGATGAGGAAGAAGAAGCGTACGGACTTGTTTACACATTCTCGGATCCTGCAGCAATGGAGCAGGATGTGATAGAAAAAGCACGCGAATTGGTACAGAACAAAAATATAAAGGCAGAAGGAAGAGAAAAAAGGGTTAAATTGCTCAAAGACAAAATTGATCTTACACAATATATCATCTGGTTCGTTGAGCATTATCCAGATGGTCTCTTTACACCATGGGAAAACTAAAATCCGGTTTTGATATAACATGATTGATCTCATTGAGAAAATAGCTACACATAAAGCATGTATCGGTATTATCGGACTTGGATATGTCGGTCTTCCGCTATCATTGGCATTTGCAAAAAAGTATTCCGTTATCGGGTATGACATCGATCCCGACCTTATTACCGGTCTTTTAAAAGGAAACTCACATATCTGCGATATCAGCAACGACGAATTACAGGAAGCACTTACATCATCATTCTGTCCTTCAGACAAGATAACAGATCTGAAAAAAGCTGATTTTATTATTATATGTGTCCCGACTCCGCTCGATCAGGAAAAAATTCCAGATCTAACCTATATCAAACTGGCGTGCTCTGCAATTGCTTCTGTTCTTTCGCCAGGTATGTTCATTATCCTTGAGAGTACGACATATCCCGGGACTACTCTTGAAGTTGTCAAACCTATTCTTGAGACAACCGGATATATCGCAGGGCAGGATTTTGGACTGGCATACTCACCTGAGCGGATTGATCCTGGAAATCTTGCTTTTTCTGTCGCTGACATTCCAAAAGTTGTCGGGGGTATTGATGAGTCCTGTACTCACACTGCTGCAGCTTTGTATGGCAGCATTATTGAGGAGATCATCACTGTCTCTGATACCACAACTGCAGAATCAGTAAAGATGGTTGAGAATATCTTTCGGAATGTCAACATCGCACTTGTAAATGAGTTATCACTGATTTTTGAACAGATGGGGGTAAACATCTGGGAGATAATTGATGCAGCTGCGACCAAACCATACGGGTTTATGCCTTTTTATCCGGGGCCTGGTATAGGCGGGCATTGTATTCCGCTTGATCCATATTACATGTCTTATAAAGCCAAAAAATTTGGCTTTATTCCTCAATTCATTGAAAAATCCGGTGAAATTAATGAGTTTATGCCCTTTCATGTGGTAAACCTGATAGAAAAAGGACTCAACAGGGTAAAAAAATCCGTATTTGGGTCTGATATTGCAGTTCTGGGCCTGACATATAAACGAGATCTCAGTGATACCAGGGAAACACCCGCATGTGAAGTCATTGATGAACTGAGCCGACTTGGAGCCCATATTCGGGTATTTGATCCCTATATCGCACAATTAACAACACGTCTTGGGAGTTATTATTCAAAAGCAACACTTGAAGATGCAATAGCAGGGGCTGATTGTGCAGTTTTTCTCATCGATCATAGCCGGTTTTCCAGCCTGAACCTTGATCTTCTCATAAAAACCATGAAAAATCCTGTTATAGTTGATTGTAAAAATATTTTTATAAATCCAGGGAGCGAGACCATATATCTGGGTCTTGGAAAAGGAAATACCATCTCTCCTGGAAGATGATTTTTGTTGAGTGATGATGAAAAATACCGTTTTTTATGTTTTTCAGGAAAAAATTCGTCATTTTTCTGCTTCAGATACCCTATTTTTTCTGGCAGCCATAGCAGTCGTTCTCCTAAACATCATCATCAGATACCCGGTTGTTCCTCATGAGATCGGAATAGATTCATTTTTTATCCATTACCTGGCAGGGGTAATTGAATCTGAAGGAAAAATCCCCTGGCTATTATCCTTTCTTTCTCTCTTTGGATTGTACCCGTACTCATATCCTTCCGGCATTCCTATCTTTTTATCAGAATTACATCTCATCACCGGACTCGAATTAGAGACAGTAATTTACTGGTTTGCTCTTGTTATAGGACTTCTTGGTATTGGAACATCATACCTGTTGGCGGAAGAATTTTTTCAGACACGAGGGGTTCAACTCCTGTTTGCCCTGATATTTTCACTCTCCCCCCTTACTCTGAAATTTACCATCTGGACTGCATCAACCCGGGGAGCATTTTTAATGCTTCTTCCTTTGGCATTATGGTCGCTTATCAGGTTTTGTAAAAACTGGTCTCTTCCCTACATGCTCTTAAGCTTGTTGTTATATTCAGTTCTCTGGTCTGTTCATCGGCTATTCATCCTTCTGATTCCAATAACAATCCTTTGTCTTGTGTTATATCGGGGGAAAACCCTATTTCACGAGGAGAGACAACGCACACATAAAAATTTGATAAAGGTTCTGATACTACTGGCGATTGTATTCGCATGTATTTTGTATATACTCCAGTTTGCAGAACTGGCAGAATTATATCAGAATTCAAGTAGTTATTGGGGGCTCCGTTATTTTTCTTTTACCGGGATTCCTATGTGGATCAATTATGTGATTGGAAATCTCATTGAGCTTGGATCCAGATTTGTTCTCCTTGTTCCCTTTGCAGCATTAGGCCTGCTATTTTTTATAAAAGAGGAAGTAATAAAACCGAATGAATGGTTAGTTCTATGCACAACACTCTGTTTTCTTCCCTTTCTTGGCTATTCAATTCAGATATACCAGATACTACTGCCGTTTATCTGCCTGCTTGCAGTGTATGGAATTATTATTCTTATCAAAGGGAGGAGATCTAAATTCATCCAGATATCTGCCTATTCTTTTTTGATTGTACTTCTCATATTTTCATCCGTCGGAACATTGGTTATACGGGACATTTCATCAGACTCATCAGGATATCACAATTATGCAGACGATCAAACAGTCTCAATTGCACAGTTCTTAAAGATTAATACTCCTCAGTCAGAAGGAGTAACAGGTGAAGGAATGATTTACATCGGTGCCTATTCCGGAAAGAAAACAACGATACCTGAAGAGATTTTCTGTGCAATTGATGGTGATAAAGAAGAGATAAACCGTCATATTAGTCTGAAAAAAATTGATCCTTTCAATAGTCATTCATGGGAGGGATTTGTAAAATATCCTTTTGTCGTAACAAAGGCCAGCACCTGTGGATTTGATACCCGTTATTATATATTCAAATCAGATACCAGCATTGCACGTTGTGGTGAAACTTTTCAGATATATGATAATGGTCAGTATACAGTCAGGTATAATGGGTAGTTACTGGTTCAGACCGGAATAACCCGCAACTATCATTTCTTTGCTCTTTTTTTCTTTCCCCGTGGTGGAAGATGTTTCCTCGCGCCTTTTTTCTTCTCACCATCCAAAGCATCAGGAGAAGAAGATATCTTTTGCTTTTCTTTCTGTGCTTCAAGATATGCCTGTACTTTTCCCTCCATCTTTGGATCACTCCATTCCATTATCGAAGTGACTGATGCCAGTTTCTCCTGACTCCAGAATTGTGGATCGCCTGAACGCTTCACCACCTCATCTGCTATGGATTCAACAAGATCTGCCATCTCACCCGCATCGGTATGAAGTTTTTCCTGCTCTAGAAATCTGAAAAACGCATATAATACCGGAACCAGTGCAGTGAAAAAGTCAGGCGATTCTATTGCATCAGAAGGGTAGAGATCAAGCAGACAATTTCTGATAGTCTCAACATCCCAGTCCTTAGGTCCTTTCTGATAATAGATGAGGCATGCATCAGTTATTGAACTGATAATATACTCATATTGATCCTGTGATGCAGAATCAAGAGCCTTATATTGTCCACTTTGTATAAAAGTTGACCCCCATGTCTCTACCACCAGATGCAGGCACTGATACAGGTATCGCTCATATGCTACCTGGTCTGATAACGTAGAAAGAGGCAGATCAGGCTCGGCCTGAGCAGTCAAATCATTCTTAAACTTTCTTTTGAGTATCCAATATAACGGAAACCGTGAACGTCTGATAATTTCTGCATCTAAAGAATTGATAACCGGTATGAGTAATGATGCTGTTGCCAGATAATTTTTCCTCTCTAGAAAACAAAAAAATGTCGTGAGAACCGGTGCAATCGCTGCTGGTGGTAATGAACGCAGGGCAACCGTTTCCGGAATGAGAAAAAGTGCACATTCAGAGATATTCTCCTGATTCCATTGTTGTGGTGATGCTGAAAAACCGCTTTGCATCAGGTTTTTAAAGAACAAAACAATATCCCTTGCAAATTTCTGTTGTACTGATAAAAGCGTATGATACTCCTCACTCATGAGAAATTCCTCCAGCCATCTATCAGTCATCTTACTATTGTCCTCATCTCGCTGGCAGTTACCTGATTCTGATGAAACCATTGGGATATGTATGTCCATTGACAAGCAAAAACCCATCGAAACTATATGAGCAATTTTTTTAAAAAAATAAGTGATATGTCGTAAATTAAGAATGATCAGCGTCCAAGCTGTTTATGAGCACGTGCCAGGTGTTGTGCTGCCTGGGCACCTATAAGAGAGAGTTCTCCTGCAAGGACACCAACTGCTACTATTTCTGCCAGTTTTTTTGCGTGAAACCCAGGTGGTTCTCCACTGCCTGCCACACCAAGCATTGAGAGGCACTCTGCCTGTGTACCGACACGGGTACCACCACCAACGGTTCCTACCGGGAGTGCCGGCAGCGTGACACAGGCATAGACTCCATCATCTACGGGATCAATCGTGGTGATGCACTGGGACCCTTCAACAACATGAGCAGGATCCTGTCCACATGCAATAAACATTGCTGCAATAACATTTGCTGCATGGGCGTTGAATCCAAGTGAGCCGGCCCGGGCTGATCCTACCAGGTTTTTCCTGACTGATACCTCAACCAATGCTTTTGCATCAGTCTTAAAGATACTCTGTATCTGTTCTCCGGTAAGGCCCACTCCAGCAGACACAGTCCTTCCACGACCAAGAATGTTGTTTATAGCAGCAGGTTTTTTATCAGTACAGACATTACCCGATAGAGAAACCAGTTTTGCTCCGGTTGCCTCTTGTATTACCTCTGATGCCTTTTCACTCGCAATTGTAACCATGTTCATTCCCATGGCATCACCGGTTGAGAAACAGAACCGTATAAATACACTGGTTCCGGCAGTCAGGGTCTGGATATCAGTCAGTTTTCCATGTCTGGTGGTGCTCTGTGCAGCTTTCGTTATTTCAGATCGGTTATTGTATACCCAGTCAATAATTTCACGTGCATGAATCACATCCCTGGCTGCAAATACGGGAGCACGTGTCATCTGGTCTGAAAAGATTCTTACCTGTGCCCCTCCACCTCTCGATATTGCACTGCAGCCCCGGTTTACCGATGCAACAAGAGCACCTTCCGTTGTTGCAAGCGGTACATAGAACGAGCCCTCTGCATATTCTCCATGGATAAGAACGGGACCGGCAACTCCGAGGGGGACCTGGATAGTACCTATCATATTTTCACAGTTTTTCTTAACCACATCCTCAAGCGGAATAGAAACATTCCCCACTAGTGGCATCTTTACTCCGGTTTCCTGTTCGATATAAGCTCTCCTGATAGCCACAGCATCCGGGGGTGATACCTCATTATCAAGGGCATATAATTTAAGAGAACCTTCTTTCAGACGGGTTAGATACGAATTCATACATATACTTAGTGCTTGACATTTACATAACGATCCACATCTGTCGATCTTGCCATAAGCAATTGCCGACATTAATCAGGTATCCGGATTGAACAAAGATTACAACTAAAAGAGATTACTGAATCTGTTCTTCAGAAATATCATTAGTATGGGAGAGCAGATAGGTATCCCAGATCATGGTAATCTCATCCTGAGATATTGAAAGGAACGTGGTAAATGAACCTGAAAAAAGGCTTGTAATCTCATCTTCCTGCTTTATTAATATCGTTACCGTCTGGTCGTGAGCATTGAGAGAAACAAAGACATCCCAGAGATTCTCATAGCTCCCAATTGACAGAACAATAAATTCTCCTGCAATTAGACCTGCAACCATGTCAGGATCTGAATAAATCCTGCAGGGATAGATTGCGTTCTGAAGTTGATAGATGAAATTATCCCATATATTCACCTGAACCGTCAGATATACACCATTTTCAAGATGAATCTGACCGGTTAAATAGGTGGAATCAGTTTGTTGTATCATTCTGACCACCGGCACATGAGGCATTTTTTATCCGTTCATCCCGTAAATTTGCATTCCATTCTGCTTTTATCTGTTCGGGAAGGTGCTTTAAAAATTCTTTGAACGTATCAGCATATACACACACTTCCAGTCCGTCCGGGAGTCTTTTGCTAATAGAGAGGACTGTATCAAGAGCATCTATATCCACGAAAATATCACGTTTACCTTCCCGCTTCCCGATGGTTGTAACCCTGCATTCCCGTGCAATTTCTGCAGCGATAACATCCGGATGTAAATACATCCTGGATTGATACAGTGATTTTTGAAGATTTCGTATCAGATCATTCTCATGATGAAGCTGAATGGTTAAGATAATGTTATTTTCAAGTCGTATCTGGCATGTTAACGTCATTGGTATACAAATTTTTTAGAATGAACCTTTTGGATAGGCACAGCAATTCGCAAATCGTTCTGCCTCTATACTATCAGCCGGATATCTGCTGATTATCTCATTATAAAATTCTTTATTTTTCTGATATAATTCAGTAAAATTATATTTCCCGGAATATTCCATGAGATATGTATTATTTTCATCTTTGGTCAGATACATTTCAGAGAGGAGGCATGACCGGTTTATATATGAGGAGTTTTCCTCTGAAGATGTATCTTCATCTATTCTGGAGATCTCCAGAGTTGTGACAGATGGTTTTTGAGGTGCCAATAGAGCTGCTTCTCTGAATGCTTCTTCAGGTTTTCCCGACACTACCAGATTCTGAATAAAAGATGCAATTTTTTCGCTTGTTTTTGTTTTTTCCTGAATTGGCAGTCCGAATACAGGGGATACCTCAATCATAAGAAGGATACAAAAGATGATGATAATGACTGTTCGTTTTGGTACATGGTTCATGATTCTGTCTTCCTTCTCGTTATATCATAGATACCAGCATTATAGATGGTACTTATCATCTATTATCTCATTGTGTCCATGAAAACAGGTGTTTACTTTGTATAATGCATAATAAAACGAGAGATTTCCTGAGAACAAAGGATGTAATTCTGTATTCATGGATGATTTGGTGTCTGCACGATAATAACTCTATATTTATAGGGATTGTATTCCTTTTATATATATAGGAGATTCTGATACGGTCACTGGTACATCAACGTACAAGTATGGAATTTTTGGGAGATGAAGAGACCCCCAAAGCTCATTCTGTATAAAAAAAAGAATTTTTATCGATTTTTCAGAAGAAGGAAAACAACTACTGCGATAAGACATAGGATAACAATACCTAACACCAGCAGAACAGGGAAATCAGCTCCTGACACGGGTATAGGTGTCTGTGTCGGAAGTGGGGCGGATGTCGGGGTTACAAGTGGAGTTAGTGTTGTAGATACCTGTGTTGAGCTTCCTGCCCTAATCTCAATGGTATCTGCATAGTCATTATATCCAGTTTGTCGTAAAAGGAGTGTGTAACTTCCCGCTTGTATGTTCTGAAGGGATGCAGGAGTAATTCCCATATACTGATTATTCAGATAAATATCAGCTCCTGATGGATCTGATGATACGATAAGAATCCCGGATTTTGTATCCTGCTCAGGGGGAGAGACAAGGGTTGCTGATACCTCAGTTGTAGCACCGGCAGAGATTTGAACGGTTGTCGTGTAGTCCTGATAATGGGGATGTTCTAAAAGAACGGTATGAGTCCCGGGAGATACACTCGTTATATCCAATGACTGACCGGAACTGGTGACACCCTGATAATTATTATCAAGATATACATATGCCCCTGCAGGTATAGAAGAAACTGCAATATCACCAGTCTTTGGTTCAGGAGGATACGGACTAAGAACCGGGTTAATTGTAGTAGTCTGTCCTGCTATAATAGATACTGTCTGACTCCAGTCCTGAAATCCAGATCGCTCCATACTTACGGTATGAGTACCTGCAGAGAGGCCAGATACCCGTAACGGTGTATTTCCACGAAAACCGGTATCAACATAGAGATCAGCCCCTGAAGGTGATGATGATGCTTGTAGTGTCCCAACCTGTTGCGTGGGAGTGAGTGTTGCCGTAACCGAGCTCTCCTGTCCGGACTGAACCAGTATACGTGTATTGTACTGCTGATATCTAGCCATACTAAGAGCTATGGTATGATACCCAGGATTGACACTAGTAAAGGTGCACGGAGTGATAAGCTGATAACCCCTGTCAATGGTCGCGGATGCACCTGACGGATCAGATAGTACTGATATGGAACCTGATGTCTGGACAGCCACCAGTTCAGCATATACCTGGATTGTCTGGCCGCTCCCTGGGTTTGTATGATACTCCTGATACCAGTTCTTATATCCTTGTTTATTTACTTCAATGGTATTTGTTGGTGTACCGGTAGTCATAACTTTCACGGTAACCGGACTGTCTCCCACATACCTCCCATTAAAGATGACATCTCCACCAGATGGATTCGAAGATATCGCAAACCAGCCATAATCACCTCCAATAGGAGTGGCAGGAGGGGTTATTGGTATCTGTGTTGGTATTGTCACAGGAGGCGTCAGTGGGGGTAGGACAGTGACAAGGGGATGTACCGGGTTTTCTTCCATCACAAGGACCGGTGAGACAAGTATTGGATATCCAGGTTCCGGATTTTCCTGATAGGTCTGTTCCCATGTCTGGTATCCTTCCTTACTTACAGTTATTGTATGCGGAGGAGGATTATCAGGACCAACAGGAATGGTAACCGCTGTAGTTCCAACATTCGTACCATCAAAAGATACATCTGCTTCATAGGGATCTGATGAGACCACAAATTTCCCATCTTCACCAAGAGCAGGATTGATGAGGAAGAGCATCAGAAGAATGATTCCACATAAAAGAATTTTTGAGTTCATTTCATCTCCATCTAATCAATCAAATTAATATTGTGAGTTCTTTCTATTGTAAGTATTTGTATCTTTGTAAAGATTTTCACATGGCCATTTTTCATATCCTGAAATATCTATATCACATAACCGTGTCAATATCTTCTATGGAAAAACTCCCCTGTGAAGTCGCGGTATGGGACATCGTCCCAGCAATCAGAGCTGCAATTGCAAATGAAATGGTATCAGCAGGGGTGTTGCAAAAAGACGTCGCAACAATATTACAGATCCAGCCCTCAGCTGTATCACAGTATCTTTCAGGGAAACGGGGGTATCGAATTGTTTTTTCCGAGGAAGTCAGGACAGAGATACGAAACCTGGCAGAAGATCTGATACAGGGAGAAGAGAAAGATTTTTCAAAGAAATTTTGTAGAATCTGTTCTCATGTCCGCAATATAACAGACCCCTGCGACATTTGTAGTGAGACTGATACAGATTAAAGACTCATATTAGCTACCGGTTATCCCAGCCATCAGAACGTGTGCCTGTGCCCATCCTCTTTCAATGCTAAAAGGACTTTTTTTTCCATTTGATTTATTGCGTTTTAGGATAATGGAATGAGTATGCTCCTTACAACTACCTCTGCGATACGATTCACTCATGAAGGACATTCACCGGGTATCGATGAGATCGTGTGCGAAGGGTGCTTTCCCATTTATCTGAATGGTGAATGTATCTCATACCATGTTGCCTCACCAGATTTGCTTGCTGAACTGGGAGCTGGATTTGTACTGAATGAACAACTGGCAGAGTCCATTGAAAACGTATCTGTTGAAGAAAACAAGATATTTGTAGAGGCAGATAAGACAGCAAAAGCAATGTGGGGCACTGAATCGGCAAGTGGTCTGACAAATCTTAAAAAACCCAGGAAAATATCTTCTTCGTTGCAAATTACATCTGATGCAGTATTTTCAGTTTTTGAAACAATACAGTCAGAACAATGGCAGAAAACAGGAGGACTTCATAACTCAGTACTCTTCTCTGATGGAAAGAAACTGATCTGTTGTCCTGATATTGGTAGACATAACACCGTAGATAAAGCAGTCGGGTATGCTGAACTCAATAGCATTGATCGTTCTGCCTGCTATCTTGGGTGCACCGGCAGGCAACCGGAAGGAATGGTAGCAAAAGTCGCGAATGCCGGGATACCAATCGTGATTTCCCGGGCTGCAACAACTGACCGGGGGGTTATTGTTGCAAAAGAAACAAACCTGACATTAATCGGGTTTGCACGTCAGGGAAGGTTTACCATATATTCCCATCCAGAACGGATCATACCATAACGCCTTTCTGACAGTACTAATCCAAAATAAAAAGGTTATATAACTCTCCCAATGAGTGATATCCCAATTATCCGGTTATCTTCATCTACAATCGAAGATACTGTCAGGTTGATATCTCTCTTCTGACCACTTTTTGTTGTTATTGTAGAGGGGAAGTTTGTAACACCCTCTCCCTTTTGAATATTAGTCATAATATCAGTTACTTCTTCTTCTGGTTTTTTGACTAATACCGTAAAGATTGACTTTCCTACCATCTCTTTTGCTGTATATCCGGTCATAGCCTCAGCCCCTTTATTCCAGGAGAGAACAGTTCCATCCAGTGTCCTGCTGATTATTGCAGCATCAGAGTATTCTACAAGTGAAGCAAGATGATATTTTGCTTTTTGTGCCTCTTTCTGATTTGTTACTTCCCTGGCAATGACAAATATCTCCCTCACATCTTCTCCACCATTAAAAAGAGGAATTAACATCTCATCAAACCATCTGGCTCTCCCCCCAAGGTTAATCTGCAATTCTTTCCGAAGTGGCTTTTTTGTATGTACCACAATAGCGTTATTTTCTCTCATTTGAGCAGCTTCATCATCACTAAAAAAGGTGTCCCGGTTCTTTCCAATGAGTTCTTTTGGATCCATCATAAGTTCTTCAGCGAGCTTTGAGTTAACATATTCATACCGATTATCAGGTGTGACAATAAAGATACAATCCTGACTTGATTCAGCAAGTGTCCGGTAGAGATATTCACTCTCTTTGAGATCTTCTTCAGCCCGTTTCCAGTCGGTAACATCTTCAAACATGAAAATATGACCCAGAGAACCGTCGTACATAACAGTGTCTATCAGTTTCATCCAGAGAAAACGAACAGAATTACTTTTTTTAAATTCGACTTCACTTGAAAAGGCTGCAGGACGATCTTTTGCAATTATTGAATCGGTAATTCTTGGATCAAGTGCAGAGAACCGAAAGATGTCAAGAATGTTGTGCCCGGAGATTTCCTCGTTATTAGTCTCAAAGAGATCCATGGCACCAAGATTCATAGACTGAATTCGGTACTGATCATCGGTCTGGACAACCGCATCAGAGGAATAGTTCAGAAGCTGGGTAACCGGAACACGTTGGGAGAGGTAATAGAGTTTAGCTTTTCCGACGGTCCTAATCTCAACCTTTCCTGAAAGAAACATTAATTCAAGATACTTCCCTATGGTATTCCTGGACATTGAAAGTTCCAGAGCCAGCTCTGAAACCGTCATTCCACGTGGATTTTCCCTAAGAAGTTGTTCAATATTGGAGATATAAAAATCATAGTTATCCATATCCATAACTATCCTTTTAACTTTTATTTAAATTTTGTGGGCATTGAAAACAAAAAAAACTTTGATAATGACCCCATTTCCATAAAAGATAACGATTAATAGATTAAAAAAGAATTCAGAGATAATACAGATATATATAAGCATACATGATCATCACACTTTTTTGTAATGATTCTCCTTCCTGTTATACGCAACAAAGGGTTTTGTCAGGAATGTATGCGTAGTTTTTGAATCTACATAGATATGTGCATATCCCGATAATGTCAGGAATTCACGCTACACGCCATATTGGAGAATATTATCATTGAAAGAAGAGAGAAACATTGCTATTTCTCCTCTTATGCATGACAATCTCTGCATATTTCACGGTTACGGAACTGTACAACAAAACACCATTATTACCTGATATTGATGATATGAATACCATTACAGGTTCTTAAGAGCAACCAGATCTTTTACTCCAAGAAGTTTCCAGACTAAGGAACGTTCTTCCCGTGTTATCATTTCCGGGGGGTCTTCTGGAGAATGGCCAAATGCTGCAAGAACATTGGGAGAAAGGTTCTTTTCGTGGATGAGATCCACAAATTGTTGCCTGATAATCTTCTTCTCAATCGAGTCGACGACTTCCCCAAGATATCCCTGTAATGTAACAAACATATAACAGGACATATCCTCTGCATACTGTTCGATTTCAACTGATACATAGGGACTTTTTCTAAAAAATTCTATTTTTTTTCCATATTTCGTCGAGAGAAAATAGATAAATTTTCCATCAAAAACATACAGAAATGGTGCAATATAAGGATATTTTTCACCCTGAAAGGCTATCCGCGAGATATAACGATTTTTAATCAGCGCATCAGACTCTTCTTTATCCATTCGCGGGATCTTCACGATCTCCATAATAATTACATCTTTCTTGATATGAGGAGATATAAATATTTTCTATTATGATTTTGTCCCATCAAAGACAGTATCTTCACCTATGGTATCCTGAATGAAGACCAGTTATGGATTCTTACAATGTATAATGAGGAGAATGAACAGAATATTACAAAATTACAGATAAATAAATAATTATTAGTAACTATATTATATTTTATAAAAAAAGCCAAAACTCATATTGTCAAATATACAAAGTGAAAACTGATGAATAATGTAGAAAATACTCTGTCATGCGTATTCTTCACCCTGCAGATGTCAATCGTTGCAAGAAGTATACAGGTACCAGGGCAATGATTTAAGAGCCTCAACGACAAGAATTCTGTAGACAGGTGGAAAGTTCATATGCTACATCTCTAATATAGTACTGAAATGTGCTAATCTCAATATTTTCAGCTGCAACAACAGTAGATATAATGCGCTCTTACCCACTACGAACCAAATGACACATATCACAGATTTTTTTAAACGTGAGTATTTTTCTCTAATTCATATATACAGGTCATTTTTAAAGAAAATTAATTATCAGGGAAAACAGCGCGTGGATTTTATGTTTTTGTTTCACAGGGTCAGGATACTATTATTATATCATAGAAGCGTCAACGTATAAAGACAGGTTTCAAAGGCGATTGAATTTTTTAGATAAAAATCGTGCGTTTGTAATACCGTGCATCTTACCAGCCGGTGCTTTAGATTAACAAAAAAGAGTGATGTAATGGGACAAGGAAAGTTTGCCGCAAGAAAATTAATTCGTAATGCGAAGAAATTCAGGTGGAGTGATCCACATTTTGCCAGAAAAGCTGGCGGTCTGAAATTAAAATCAGATCCTCTGGAGGGTGCACCACAGGGACGGGGTATTGTTCTTGAGAAGATTGGTGTTGAAGCAAAACAGCCTAACTCTGCTATCAGAAAGTGTGTGCGTGTTCAGCTCATAAAGAATGGAAGACAGGTATCAGCATTTGCTGTCGGCGATGGGGCTATTAACTATATTGATGAACACGATGAGGTTGAAATCGAAGGCATTGGTGGACGTCTTGGTCGTTCCATGGGAGATATTCCCGGAGTCAGATACGTCGTCACGAAAGTGAACAATGTCTGCCTTCATGAGATGGTCATTGGTAGAAAGGAGAAACCACGCAGGTGATCATGATGAGTCAGCTACAAGGAGAGAGACTCCTTTTTAATAAGTGGGACATGAGTGAGGTCAAAATTCATGATCCGGGGGTTGCACGCTATGTCAATCTTCATTCAATGATCGTGCCCCATTCCTGTGGTCGCTTTACAAGACAGGAATTTAATAAAGGGAACATGCTGATTGTTGAACGACTGATAAATCGGTTAATGCAGACAGAAAAAAATACCGGGAAAAAACAGCTCACCATCAGAATTGTACGCGATGCCTTTGAGATAATTCATAAAAAGACTCAGAAGAACCCAGTAGAAGTACTCTGTGATGCAGTTGCCAATGCCGGGCCCCGTGAAGAGACCGTCCGTCTCAAATATGGTGGTATTAATGTGCCAAAATCAGTAGATACAGCACCAATCCGTCGTGTTAATACAGCACTTTCTTTCATCAGCTCTGGTGTTAAGAATGCATCCCATAAAAAGAAAAAATCGGTTGCGGCGTGCCTTGCTGATGAACTGATTGCTGCTGCCAATGGGGACCCCAAGTGTTACTCTGTCGGAAAGCGGGAAGAAAAAGAACGTGTTGCTAAATCAGCACGATAATTTAGGAATTTAGTATCTCTTTTATTTTTCAGGTGTATGCATGAGCAGAGGGAAGAAGACTGTCGAGCGGGTAACAAGTCTAATGAACAAACCGGAATTTATCCGGAACATTGGTATTGTTGCACATATCGACCACGGAAAGACCACCCTGTCTGACAATCTTTTAGCAGGTGCTGGTATCATCAGTGACGAATTGGCAGGAAAGGCCTGCTGGATGGATTCTGATGCGGAAGAACAGGCTCGTGGAATTACTATTGATTCATCAAACGTATCAATGGTCCATGAGTATAATGGAAAGGAATTTCTCATCAATATGATAGATACACCAGGTCATGTTGACTTTGGTGGTGATGTTACCCGTGCAATGCGTGCTGTTGATGGAGCGGTTGTCCTTGTGGATGCTGTTGAAGGGACCATGCCCCAGACTGAAACAGTCCTCAGGCAGGCACTCAAAGAACGGGTAAAACCAATTCTCTTCATAAACAAGGTTGACAGACTTATCAATGAACTGCAGGTCGATGAGATGGAGATGCAAATTCGACTCGGCAAAGTCATTGATAAGGTAAACAATCTCATCAAAGGAATGAATGAGGAGATGTACAATGCAGGCTGGAAACTGGATGCTGCAAACGGAACCGTGGCATTTGGATCTGCGTTGTATAACTGGGCAATATCTGTTCCATTTATGAAGACAAGTGGGATCTCATTCAAAAACGTGTATGATTTCTGTAAGGCAAATGATATGAAGAGCCTTGCAAAGAAAAGCCCTCTCTGTGATGTTCTTTTAGATATGGTAGTAAAGTTTCTGCCGGATCCGACAGAAGCACAGAACCGTCGTGTCCATGCCATCTGGCATGGAGATTATGAGACTCCTGAAGGAAAAGGGATGCTTACGTGTGATCCAAAAGCACCAATCTGTCTGATGGTCACTGACATCTCTTTTGATCCCCACGCAGGAGAAGTTGCAACAGGTCGTCTTTTTTCAGGAACACTCAAACGTGGAGAAGAAGTCTACGTTATGGGAACAGCAAAGAAAGTAAACCGGCTTCAGCAGGTAGGTATCTTTATGGGTCCGTCCCGTGTTGAGGTAGAAGAGCTCTACGCAGGTAATATCGCAGCAGTCACCGGGCTGAAAGATGCAGTCGTCGGTTCTACTGTGTCAAATCTCATGGAGATGACACCTTTTGAATCATTAGAGCACTACAGTGAGCCTGTTGTGACCGTTGCTGTTGAAGCCAAGAACATGAAAGATCTGCCCAAACTGGTTGAGGTTTTGCGTCAGGTCGCCAAAGAAGACCCAACACTCAGAGTTACTATCAATGAGGAGACCGGCGAACATCTCATCAGCGGTATGGGTGAACTCCATCTTGAGATCATTTCAGGTCGTATCAGGCGTGACAAGCATGTGGAAATTGTCACTTCAGAACCAATTGTTGTATACCGTGAAACTATAACCGGTCAGACGGAAAAACCGGTGGAAGGAAAATCACCAAATAGACACAACCGCTTCTACTTTGAGCTTGAGCCCCTGCCAGATAATATTGTCCAGATGATCAAAGACCATGAAGTCTCGATGAACCATCAGGCATTAGAACGCCGGGATATCCTCGTACAAGCCGGTATGAGTAAAGATGAGGCAAAAAGTGTCAAGGATATCCATGGCACCAATATGTTCCTTGACATGACAAAGGGTATTCAGTACCTCAATGAAACGATGGAATTAATCCTTGATGGTATACACGAAGCCCTTGATGCCGGACCTCTCGCAGCTGAACCGGTCCAGAATATAAAAATCAGACTCGTTGATGTAAAACTGCATGAAGATGCAATACACCGTGGCCCGGCACAGGTCATTCCTGCAGTAAGAGGTGCAATCAAGGGAGGAATTCTCCTTGCTGGTGATTCACTCCTGGAACCTATACAGAAGTTGCAGATTACGGTTCCACAGGACCATATGGGAAGCGCTACTTCCCAGATACAGGGACGTCGTGGTCAGGTATATGACATGCTGAGTGAAGGAGATACCATGACAATTATTGGTAAGACACCAGTTGCTGAACTCTTTGGTTTTGCCGGGGATATCAGATCAGCTACCGAGGGTCGTGCAATGTGGAGTACCGAATTTGTCGGCTTTGAGCTTGTTCCAAATAACCTGGTCAAAGATGTTGTCAAAGAGATCAGAAAACGCAAAGGTCTAAAGGAAGAGATGCCAAAACCAGAAGACTATCTCTCATAAAAGTGACATATTATATTCTCTCACAATAAAAAGACCGGGGAGACTCTGTCTTATGCGCCTGTGCATAAGAAACCCTCATTTATTTTTGTTACACATAGATTTTCAGGTTCAATATAGAGTGCAATAATTACTTTATTTCAATTTTTTTAAGATAATTAAGTTGCCTATTCCGAAGATATTTATCATTGAGCAACCTACAATTCATTAATCCCAATACAATAGGGGGATGACAATAGAGATGGGGCTGTTTGTGATGAAAAGAGAAATCGTAAGAAATTTGATAATTGCATTGATTTTGGGACTGGTTTTCATTGTAGGATCAGCAGAAGCAATACGCCCGGCATCAGCGCAATATGATCAGTCAGGAATTACCTCAACAATTGAGGCAACATGTATTGGAACGTTTATCGTTGACCATACCATGGAATGGGGTCAGACCGGGGGGTCTGATTACAATAATATTTCCAGTCCATCAGGGGTGGGTGAAGTCAGAAGCACTATCGGGTATCATGAAGACACCGTTGCAACTGATGGAATGACACATTATGTCAAGAACTTTAATATGGACGGATCAAATGTGACTGCAGGTCTGGATAATCTTAATTCCGACCATCAGATTCAGTTTGAGAGTCTGGAAGGGGTCAACGGACGCATGCTCTATGATGAGATGGTCGGACTCACCACTGATGGTCAGCCAGATGCTGATGCGAGCCAGGGGTGTGTCTTCTATGATGGAGGTGCTGGTGCAGCCGGATTCCATGCAGTAATTACTGCCGGCAGTTCCATGAATGTTGAAGAAGTCGCTGCTACTATGAGTGCCGGTGTTGCAGGAATATCTGCAAGTAATGATATGCCAGTCAATGTCAGGTACTCATTTGACGCAGCCGGTATGGAATCAGATGATAAAGATGAACTTGCTACCGGTTCTGCAGAGGTATTCCTCAATGTGGATGCTCAGATTGGAACACCAACCGGCACGAATATGACGACTTACATCGATAACCGGGACCGCACACAGGCTGGAGGACTCTTTGACCTGGCTCAACAGGTTGAATTTTCTTCCACCTGGTAACTTTTTTTTTGTAATTATTCTGTGATGCTATGATGAATGACAGTGAGCGTATGCAGTGGATAGAAGAACTGCGATCATCGCAAAAAGAGAAAAGAGCTGCTGCTATGCAACAACTGGCTGGTGATGGATATGGTTCGATACAGTCCCTGTGCTCTCTTCTGCATGATACTGACTGGAAGGTCAGGTACCGGGCAGCTGAGGCACTTTTTATGATCCAGGCACAGGATACCGCTCTTGATCTCATCAGGGCGACTGAGGATCCAAAGGATCATGTCAGGTATATGGCAGCAAAAGCACTCAGTGCTATCGGGATACCTGCTGCGATTCCTGCATTGTCGCGCCTCACATCAGATGAGAATGAATACGTACGAAAAATAGCATTATCAGCACTGAATGCAATCACAGCCAAAAAAAAGAATGTGTAACAGTTACAGTATCTTTGTTCCCGGAGGAACAGTCCGCTTTGGCATCAGAAGGGATGCCTCTTCTCCAGCTGCAAGAACCATTCCATTACTCTCTACCCCGCATAATGTTGCCGGCTGCAAATTAGTCACAACAATCACATCAGTGCCAACGAGTTCTTGCGGAGAGTAAAACCTGGCAATTCCACTGACCACCTGCCGGGTTTCACTACCTATATCAATCTGTAATCTGAGCAGTTTTTTTGATTTCGGAATTTCCTCTGCGGCAAGGACTCTGCCCGTTTTCATCTCTATCTTTGCGAATTCTTCAATGGTAACTGATGATATATCTGTATTCATCTTTGCAAGCTCCTGTATAGTTCCTTCAAGTTCTTTTTCGAGACGGTTTATCATATCATCTTCAAGCTTCTGAAAGAGAATCTCCGGTTTCTCAGTGGAACATGCTGAAATGGGTTTATAGGCATCTGAACAGGTGGCATTTGCCAGGCTGGATGTGTTTCCTGCCATGATCCAGATAGCATCAGCACGCCTTGGCATTACCGGCTCTATAAGAATGGCGAGTGCCGTTACTATCTGCATACAGTTTCGGATAGTATCCGCTGCTGCTGCCCGGTCATCTTTTATCTGTTTCCAGGGAGCCTGAGACTGAATATAATTGTTACCATATGCAGCAAGGGCCATGATGGTATCAACCGCTGCTTTAAACTCATACGCCACAATGGCAGCATCGACATTGTCGATACAGGTTTTGATGGTCTCCAGTATCTCTTCGTCTATAAATCCGTCTGGAATCCCGCCAAATTCTTTATAGGCAAAATGCAGGGTCCGGTATACAAAGTTCCCAAGTGTGTTGACCACTTCATGATTGACACGTTCCTGAAAGAGTTTCCACGAGAAATTCAGTTCTTTTGTGTGTGATGTATATGAGAGGAGGTAATACCGCAGATAGTCTGAAGGAAGTCCCTCATCTAAATAATCCTCATTTGTCCATACGACGTACCCACGGGTCTTTGAAAATTTATGATCCTCAATTTTAAGCATTCCTGATGCTATCACCGCATCCGGTGGCCGATAACCTGCTCCCTGAAGAAGTGCCGGCCAGAATACGCAGTGATGATATGTAATATCACCACCGATAAAATGAGTTACCCTGCTCTCCTGAGAACACCAGAGTTCTCTCCAGTCACGACCAGTCTCTTCAGCCCATTCTTCAGTAAATGCAATATATCCTATCGGTGCATCAACCCAGACATATACCACAAGATCATCGCGACCTGGGAATGGAACTCCCCATTCCAGCGTTCTCGTTATACACCAGTCATGGAGTCCTTCTTTGACCCATCCCCGTGCATAATTCAGAGCGTTCTCAGTTCCCTTCAGATTTTTCAGAAAATCATCAAGGAAATCTTCAAATTCACTTAGCCGAAAGAAAAAGTGCTCCTGTTCACGAAACTCTGCAGGGGTACCACATACCGTACAGGTAGGGTTCTGTATCTCACCTGGCTCAAGGTGCTTACCACACCCCTGATCACACTCATCACCTCTTGCAGGTTTGTTACAGTATGGACAGGTTCCCTCAAGATACCTATCCGGAAGGAACCGGTTGCATGTGGTACAGAATGCCTGCTGAATAACCTCTGAATAGATGTGCCCATTCTGTATCAGTCGGTTAACAATCTCCTGTGTCCGGTGATAATTTGCAGGATTGTCTGTCATCCCGAAGTGATCAAAGATAACATCCATCCGCTCAAACGTCTCATGGAAATGGTGATGGTATTGTTCACACAAGAGACGGGGTGAGATATCCTTTTCTTCTGCACTGACAACTACTGGTGTTCCATGATTGTCTGAGCCGCAGATAAAGACAACGTCTTCTCCACGCCGACGCATGTACCTGACATAGAAGTCGGCAGGTACATATGTCCGGAGATGACCAAGATGACATGGACCGTTGGTATAAGGAAGTCCACAAGTTACCAGAAGCGGTGGTGCACTCATCACCATAATTTTTGGTCTGAAGGCATAAATAAGATGTATCAAAATGGGAAAAAAGATTACGTTTCCAACAATATCCCTTGGTTCTGAACCAGATAATCCTGAAAAATCTGATGTTATTTCCTTTGTTTCCAAACACCGGGGGGAAGAAGCAGATCTTATTACCTGTCTCCTCTCGGCCTCTGTGCAACCCCAGAAAAAAGCAGGGATTACACAGATTTGCTCTGGAGGGCTATTTTACAACGAGCGGTTTGATTGTCGTTTCAGAGAAGATGATGATATTCTCTCGTTTCTTACCAATGGTGAGATACAGGAGACTATTCAGCAGGATGCACGCCATTGCATCCATGAAGCAAAAAGATCTGCCTTTGCTCTTGCAGGACCATCCCATGTACGTGCCTTTGAAGAGATATCAGGTGCAGACTGGGCTGATGACTGCTTTTCTTTTTATCGTTCAGCCAGGAGGACAATGCGCGATGCAGGTATTCAGAGGCATGTTATTCATGATGCATGTACTGATAGTGATATAACAGAAGGACTGATGGGATCAAAAGTCCTGTTATTTCCGGATTGTAGTACGATCCCGGTGCTTGAGAACCTGCTTGAGTTTCAGAAGACAGTTACTGTTACTAATGAAGAATTCCGGCTGATTCCCCCTCTTCTTGAGAGATATGAGATAAAAAAGATTATTCTTATCAGGCCGGCTCCTGAAACCATATCGTGCGTCCTTGAGCATTATGACCCTGATGCCATTGTTGTCGGTGGATATCGAACACAGGATTCTCTTTCTGCAGAGAAATACTGGGAAGAGGTTATCGCTGATGCTTCGTATTCCGGATAACATCCGCCCGTTTTGCAATATCGGCAAAGTGTCTGTTTTTCTTCAGAATGAAGAGACGTAACCGGTCAGAGCGCGTAAATGAAAACTGGCCCCCTGCAGCATGAGGGTGTCCTCCCCCGGAATATTCCCTGGCAATGAGATGACTAATTGGATCTTTTGATCGAATCGAGAATTTTCCACTTTTTGAGACCAGAATTTCAACATCTGAACCTACCTTTTCACGAAGATACGCTGCGGTCTCACTGGGATATCCAAACATTGGTGCAACTATCACTTTTTGTTTTTTTTGGAAGACTGATGCATTCTTCTCGGTCTTTTTCTTCACCCGATCCATTTTTTTGGTGATATTTTTATATTCTGCTAGGATTGTACGATCCTGAAACACTCCCATTACCAGGCAGTCTCTGACATGTTCCCGGTTTTTTTTCTCCTGAAGAACAAGACCAAGGATATGGGAACGTGGATCTTCATGGCGCCAGAGATCATAGTCACAAACGACACGGGCTATCTCCTCACCAATGACATCATCAGGAAGGAGATCTTTTGCACAGATTCCACATCCACAGGTACTTGTGTCTATATGAAGCAGATCAACCTTTCCCCGTATGGTACGGGTCTCATCTTCTGACCAGCGGTGATGGTCACGCCATTCTATCTTCCATCCGTTCTCTTTTACGCGGGTAATTGCATACTCAGCCCCCGGCCGGTAACTGAGATCACTGATACTGATGATATCACCATTTCCCGGGACTTCTGCTATCATATTCAAATAGTGGGGATATTTTCCAACAGAACTGAAGATGGTAACGACATTGTTGTACCTGATCCGGTGGATGGCATCAGCTCCGACGGCGTCAAGGTCGTTGTGCGTTACGTGGACAACATGCGCAGTTCGGGTTGCGAGCTGGGCAATTAATTTCTTTTTCTCTTTTTCATGTTTCCACGTTCTAAAAAACATTATATAATGGTTGGTTTGCAGCTCCTAAATAACCAGTCATCTCACCCGCGAGGTCAGGTAGAAAATGAAAAGATTTAATTATTTCCGGCGCTAATTACTTTAGCCGCGCCTCAGTAGCTCAGCCTGGGAGAGCGCCAGACTGAAGATCTGGTTGTCCCCGGTTCAAATCCGGGCTGGGGCACTTTTTTGTTTTATTCCTAAGGTAATTTTAACTACTCGCGTTTAACGAATATCCTTCTTTAACATAGAAATCTCCATGTAAACATCCGGGGTCTGTGTACCGTTGTATTTTCAGTTTCGGGTATTTGCCGATACCCGTGCCTCTGTTTTTACTCATTATTTTTCACAACCGTACATTTCTTTAAGTTGTTGCGTCATCATCTTTGAGAGTGAGATATTGTCTCCACATGCCTGGTATCTTAATTCCTTTGGAAAACTGACACAAACATTCATGAAAACCTCACCTTTTCTTATGGATATTGTTACCATTTTTAGATCCTCGCCTTTGTCTGACAAAGCCTATGCATAATTTTACATTTAAACAGAATGAAAAATCACGGATCGATAACTACAGAACCCCCTCCGCTCAGCCGATTCGAAAAATTTTCAAAAATACTCAGGTAGGGTTTCCAACGTGTCCCGTTTAACAGGGGGTTTTTTCCTGGGTCCGGTCAGTAGGATCATCCATTATCTGTAACATTCTTCAGTTTATTTTCCAACGCCTCAACCAAGACATGACTAAATTTCAATCCTGTTTCTTTTGCCCGTCCCTTAAGATCAGATGGGATCACAGTTGACACGGGGCTGAATTCAACGCCGTTTCTCATGTGTAATGTACATATATATATATACATATATAGATAAAATAATTTAGTTGATAATTGCCTATATTTCTAGATATTTATACCAGAATTATAAAACCTGACCTTGATCTATATCATATCAATGCCTGAAAAAATGGTTCAAATAGGCCTTAAAATTCCTGACAGTTTGTATTCTGAATTAAAATCAGTCGCAACGGATCAGGGAACAACAGCAACTAAATTACTAATCTCAATATTATAGAAACATTTAGGGAAAAATCCCGATCCATTGATCTGCAATAACTGCCTTATGCACAATCCCGAGGGATCAAAACTATGTTTACGCTGCGGGTCCCCACTGGTTGAGCTAGATCTAATCCAAGAAAATATAGATAAACTATACGATTCTGTGATCGCGTATCATAAAAAAGAGATTGTCAGATTTGAAAAAATAAAAACGTTGTCAGATGTGATAGAATCTCTAAAACGTGTCAGTGATAATGAGATGAAATCAACCATCGCAGAGCTTATAGTAAATTGGAATCGCACTTGAAATTAAGATAATATTAACTTCTAGAGAATGTTAAATCTAATCTACCTGCTCCACTATGATCCAACCTAATCATTTCGGTGGATCATACATTAATCACGCTTATTTTACAAAAATATCAAATTTATGAGCTTATTAAGATGTGCTGATAGGAGGTTATCCACTTTCTAAAGAACGTATAGGGGTATGTATCTACCGGCCATGAAAGAGCATTTTTCAGGATTGGAATTTTCGATAAACCACTTTTCGCGGTCCTATACCAATAACGAAAATATACATAATCCCATTATCAACCGTTAAAAGAAGCCTGTATTCCCCTTCACGGACCGAATAAAGAACCATTCCTTTTTTAGTATGAATCTTTTTAAGTCCTTCACCCGGGTTTTGTTACTGTGATAATGTAATGAGTTTTTTATCAAACTTATAGAGAATATCTTGTTGAATATTTTTAGCTGCTCTTTTAGCTTGTGGAGTCCATTCTATTGAGTAACTCATCTGACTCCTAATTCCTGCATGACTTGTTCGTGTGGAATGGTTTTCTTTGCTTTAATTGCTTTAAGTCCTTCAGATACCATATCCTCTTCTTCAGGGCTTAATTCATCTTCCTCTGTTAATTCAGAGAGAAGTTTATCAATAACATCTCCGTATGTTTCACCAGGCTGCATCAATTGATCCAACCGGTTCTTAATATCTGAAGGAATCGGGATAGACTCAATCATAATTATTCATCCACCTCTATGTAGATACTCATATCTCTCTTATCATATCAGATTGTTGGAATGGTTCAAATTATATTTACTTCTAAAAAAGTTAAGTCTGATCCACCTGATTCACTATGATCCAGCCTGATCATTTTGGTGGATTATACCTTAATCAAGCTTATTTTACAAAAATATCAAATTTATGAGTTTATTAAGATGTGCTAATAGGAAGTGATCCACTTTCTAAAGAACGTCTTGGTGCATGGTTAGTGTTACCATAACAATCCGTCTCATATCTTCACGGTATCGGCAGTACAGAATCCAGTCAATGAATTCTATCAACTGAAAAGATACCACCAATACCGGCCTTCTCTATTGACCAAAATTACTTTCACCCTGTGGGATATGGACATTATATAGAGAGAAAACTGACATTCTTTTGCACATAAAGCAGGTGATACAATTGAGAATTATAAACGGACCAGAAATCACTGAGATCAAAGAAAGAAATGTTGCATGCGTTTCATTTATCGGTAACTATCTGGGAAACGCCGAGGTATTTAGAGGCTTGTTTGAAAAACTCTGTGGCTGGGCGTTTGACAAACAATTAATGGGATCTGATACGGTTCTTTTATCAGCCTATTATGATGATCAAAATGTTACCCCTCCGGAAAAACTCAGACTGGATGTTTGCATGACCATACAAGATGACGTTGAAGTTGATGGGGAAATTAAAAAGAAAAAACTTCCAGGTGGAACATATGCAGTAATGCGTGTAGAACTGACTGGGGCGGAAGAATATGGCCCAGCATGGGGCACGATTCATGAGTGGGTGACAGAGAATAATCTTACAATTGATCTGTCCCGGGCGAGTTACGAGGTGTATCTAAACAACCCTGAAGAGCATCCTGAAAAGTATCATGTACTTGATATCTGTCTGTCTGTTGAGTGAGATGGCTATAAAAGTGCGAAAACCGTGATTTTCTGAACGCAAATCACAGTGATGCTCGCCGGAGGAACACGACCATCCTTTAAAAGAAGGGGATAGAAGGATTCACCGGTAAATATAAGGTATTCTTCATTAATTATCTGGCGGATCAGATTAATTTTCGAAGTAAGCCAGATTCCGGTGATTGGAAAGGATGTCGGCGACATGGTGGAGTTCGGGAGATTCCTGGGCCATGCACCGGTTCAGCTGATAAATAAATTCGGCTGTAGTGACTTTTATAAACCGCGGCGGGTGGATTCTCCCCCCTATTCATAATGTTAGGAACTAATGGAGAAAATCACCGGATATGCTTTGGTTCGGAGATATTTCCTGGTAAATGCCAACCAAATATCAGTATTCCTTTTAGAATTCTAATTGATGTTATCCCTTTCAGAGTCATGGATACATGACCCTCCAGAAGATTTTTACATCTCTGCAAGACTGTTTTTATTTGATACTTATTTTGCTTAAAAAAACCATTAAGTACCAGGTACTCATGGCATATATCCACCGGATAGAAGTCCGTTATAAGGCCGATCCCCGCCTTACAGTCAGAACCGATCGGATTCGCTCACTTGGGTTTCCCATTGAAGAACTCCACGTAATCGATATCTACACCATCTCCACGAATTCCCGGGATTTCACTTCTGAAGAACTCAGGGAGATTGGCCTTCAGCTGAGTAATCCGGTGGTTCAGAAATTTACGGTGGATGAAGCGACAAAGATATTCTTCGATCTCGCCATCGAGGTTGGTTTCCTGCCGGGCGTAACCGATAACGTAGGTACAACCGCACGTCAGACTATTGAGGACTTTACGAAGAGGAAGTTTGAACCGGGTGAAGCGGTCTACTCCTCGCAGCTCTACTTTGTCTGTGGGAGACTTACTCCCGGGGCTTTAGAGAACCTGGCAGCAACGCTCGCAAACCCGCTTGTAAACAGGGTGCATATAAAAACCAGGGCTGAGTACGGGACCGTGGGCATGGACGTTGTTGTTCCGTTCGTAGAACTTCACGAGTTGCCTACCGCTGAGCTGGTTGATCTGAGCCTGGATGACCAGGATCTTATCAGGATCGGGAAAGAGGGAATAATCGATCCAGAGACCGGCCTGCGAAGGGGGCCGCTCGCCCTTGACCTCGCCCAGCTGCATGCAATCCGGGATTACTTTACCGAAAAAGGGAGAAAACCAACAGATATTGAGATAGAGTCTCTTGCCCAGACGTGGAGTGAGCACTGCAAGCATACGATCTTTGCATCACCCATGGACGATGATATACCAAAGGGTCTTTACAAGACCTGCATCCAGGCGGCCACAAGTAAGATTAGGGAGGAGAAAGGGGACAAGGATATCTGCCTGAGTGTCTTTTCCGACAATTCAGGTGCGATTATTTTTGATGACCAGTATCTTGTAACTCATAAAGTCGAGACACACAATTCCCCATCTGCCCTTGATCCCTTTGGCGGTGCCCTCACCGGTATTGTGGGAGTAAACCGGGATACCATCGGGTTTGGCCTTGGAGCGAAACCCTGTATCAATATCTACGGGTTCTGTGTCGGTGACCCTGATAGCAATCCGGCCCTCTATCGCGGAAAGGACCATTCAAATCCGATCCTTTCCCCACGTAGAATCCTTGACGGGGTTGTATCCGGGGTCGGGGTCGGAGGTAATTGTTCAGGCATCCCGACTCCCCAGGGTTTTGTCTGGTTTGACGACCGCTATGTAGGTAAACCCCTTGTCTTTGCCGGCACTGTCGGCATCATGCCCCGTGGGGATGATACCCGGAAACTCTATGAGAAACAGGCAAAGCCGGGTGACCTCGTCGTCATGGCTGGAGGCCGTGTCGGAAAAGACGGGATCCATGGAGCAACTTTCTCTTCCGAGGCACTTGATCCGGGAAGTCCTGTTACTGCCGTGCAAATTGGCGATCCTATAACCCAGAAGAAATTATCAGATGTTATCGTCAAGGAAGCCCGCGACCTTGGACTTTATAGCAGCATCACCGATAACGGGGCCGGCGGGATCTCGTGTTCAGTTGCCGAGATGGCGAAGGAATGCAACGGGTGTCATGTCTGGCTTGATAAAGTCCCGCTCAAATACCCGGGGATGGCACCGTGGGAGATCTGGATATCTGAATCACAGGAACGGATGACACTCGCCGTCCCCCCGGAAAATCTTGATGAGTTCATGGACTTACTGCGTCACCGGGAAGTCGAGGCTGCCGTTATCGGGACGTTCACCGATACCGGTCGGTGTGTGGTTGAGTTCCATGGAACCGTGGTTATGGATATCGAGCTTTCCTTCCTCCACGACGGCCTTCCTGAAAAACATCTTCGGACGGTTCATACCGCTCCAGAGGTCAAAAGCCCGGAAACCCGGTGTCCTGACCATCTTGATGAGACCTTAAAGGCGATGCTTGCCCGAAAGAACATCTGTTCAAAGGAGTTTATCTCTATCCAGTATGACCATACCGTTCAGGGCGGACACGTGCTCGGGCCGGTCCAGGGAGTAGGAAGAGTGCAGGGGATGGCAACCCTGACAAAAGTCGTCTCTGACTCAGAGAAAGGAATCGGGCTCTCACAGGGGATCTTCCCGTCGTACTCTGAGATAGATCCCTATCACATGGCCGGTGCCTGCATTGATACGGCGATTCGGGGGCTGATAGCTCTTGGTATCCCCCTGGATGCGATAGCCATCCTCGATAACTTCTGCTGGTGTTCATCTGATGATCCAAGACGACTTGACCAGCTGAAATGTGCTGCTATCGGGTGCTATGACGGGGCTATCGGGTTTCAGACCCCTTTTATCTCAGGCAAGGACAGCATGTTCAATGATTTTTCCGGGTTTGACGAGAATAACAATCCCGTAAAGGTCTCAGTGCCCCCAACCCTCCTCATCTCTTCCATCGGAATTCATCCGGATGTTAAGAAAGCAGTCTCGATGGATGCAAAGATAGAAGGGGATCTGGTCTACCTCATAGGAGAGACTGCTGAAGAACTCGGAGGATCTGAGTACTTTGCCTATCTTGGCAGCACCAGTGGCACGGTGCCAGCCCTGGATATCCCTTCCATGAAAACCCGGTACCAGCGGCTATCCACGGCTATCCTACACGATCTCGTTGCTTCTGCGTTTCCGGTCACCCATGGGGGCCTAGGGGTTGCCCTTGCCAAGGTTGCAATCGCCGGCCGGCTTGGGATGGACATCACCCTCTCCGAAGCCAAAAGACCAGATTATTCTCTCTTTTCAGAGACGCTCGGGAGGTTCATCATCACGGTTGCATCTGATAAGAAACGATCGTTTGAACTGGCAATGGGGTCAGATGCTGCCCTGATAGGTCGTGTGAGTGGAAAGAACCTGCAAATCACCGGAAAATCCCTGCAAATCTCTGTACCGGTCAGTGACCTTGAAGCAGCGTATAAGAAACCGTTTGGGGGGTACTAAAAATGACTTTAGCATTTCCCTCATCACGTCCTCAAGGGAGTGTCCCAGAGCAGGATATGATTCCTGATAAGGCTCTTATCATGAGCGGGTTTGGGATAAATTCCGAGATGGAGACAAGGGAAGCGTTAGCCCGTGCCGGTATGGATGCGGATATCGTCCACATTAACGACCTGATTGACCAAAAACAGCAGATGACCGATTACCGTCTGCTCGTATTTCCGGGCGGGTTCTCATACGGTGACGATACCGGAGCCGGCAATGCCTATGCAAACCGGGTGCGGAACAATCTCTGGAATGATGTTACTGAATTCCTTGAAGAAGATAACCTGGTACTCGGAATATGTAACGGGTTTCAAATTCTTGCAAATCTCGGGCTTGTACCGGCATTTGATAAGCAGTTCAAACGGGATATTGCCCTGATGCCAAACCGCAAAGGGGTACTTGAGTGCCGGTATGTCACTATCAAACCCGCTGCTGATAACCTCTGGACAACGGGTATTGAACGGATAGTCTGTCCGGTATCGCATGGAGAAGGGAACTTTTCCTGTTCCAGGGAGACGCTGCTCAGACTGAAGAGCCAGAAGATGGTAGCTTTTACGTATTGCCGGGAGAATCTGACCCCTGCAGATGGTGAATATCCCTTCAACCCCAACGGCTCGACTGCTGATATCGCTGGTATCACCTCAGCAGACGGGAAGGTCCTCGCAATGATGCCCCACCCAGAGCGTGCGATGGAATTTGTCAACCAGTATGACTGGCCCCTGCAGAAAGAACGGCTGAAACGGCAGCAACTTTTTGTTCCGGCAGAGTCCATGAATATGAAATTATTCCAAAATATCGTTGAGTATTTCCGGTAATCCAAACCTATTTTTGATAGTTTCGGGAGTGTACGGAGTGGATAACAAGTTCCCGGATCACCCCTGATGACCTTGATCCTCTTGAGATCGCCCAGGCACGAGCGACTTTGAGAAGTAAAAATCCAGAATCTGAGTTGCTTAAAATGTCTGATGACGCCTTCCTACGAGGCATCGAAGCTGTCCGGGGAGACTCAGTAACCAATGCAGGGCTGCTTCTCTCTGGAAACCGGATACCATCTCTGTCCTCATTGTCAGGTACATTATGTTCATCAACCCGAAAGAGGAGATATAAGTTGATCTCTTTAAACTATTTGTCCCAGCCTTTCCTCTCGATGTTGTTCGTGAAGTCGTACTCAATGCAGTTACTCATCGGGACTACACCAATCCAGGAGAAGTATTAATCCGTCATGCAGCTTCGGAACTGGTAGTAACCAGTCCGGGAGGATTTATCGGGAATATAACTCTCCAAAACATCCTTCGTCATGAGTCAACTCCGTGTAATCAGACTCTGGCAAATGCCTTTCTTAAACTTCGTCTCGTAGAATCAGCAGGGACCGGGCAATGTAAGATTTTCATCCCAGTGCTCGAATACGGGAAACAAATGCCACGATATGATGCAGATGGTACCTCAGAAACTGCTCACCGATGAGGAAAGTCCCACATCGGTTACTATCTTTTGAGACAGGTGAATACTGAAAGTCACCGGAGATAAGAATTAATAGTGATGTAACTTACATCTCACATATTCTTGTAAGGAGAGACGACAATGGACTTTACCGATATAGTGATGCAGCGATACGCTACAAAGAAGTTTGATGGCAGGAAAATCCCAGAAGAAGAGATAGACAAATTACTGGATCTGGTCCGCTTTGCCCCGTCTGCACTGAACCTGCAACCCTGGAAAATAAAGGTGATTACCGACAGCCAGGTAAAAGAACAGTTAAAACCGGCAGCATTTGACCAGGAGCAAATATCCACCTGTTCACATCTGTTCGTCTTTTGTGCAGACCCCGATTATGACAGCCTTATCAGGAGACTTGGAGATCTCTTAAAGAGCCACGAGGTTCCGAATGATATACAGAAAAATATCCTTGGCATGGCACAGCATTTCGTCGAACAGATGACACCGGAACAACGGTTTTCCTGGTCACAGGCCCAAACCTACCTGGCTCTTGGAAATGCACTGAATGGTGCAAAGGCTCTTGGGTTCGACTCATGTCCGATGGGTGGATTCGACCCTGCAGAATTTGCCCGGATCCTGAAGATACCAGCACCATTGGTACCAGTCATGCTCTGTCCGGTGGGATATGCGGCAGATACACCGATGCCAAAGATCAGATTTCCAAGAGAGGATGTTCTTTTCTGAGTATCAAAGGTTATCCTGGGTTATTTCACGGGGGTACCTGGTGCACCAACAAAAGATGAATATCACTATATCCGAATGATGTGATTTTTCTTTTTTCCCAACATCACTTTTACGCTGCTATAATCTGACCACACTGTTTTGAGGCCATGGACCTGACCCAGGTACCGACACCGCATTATCCCGCGTGAAAATGCGTGAGAGAAAAGTATGAACCCTCAACTTTTTTATGAGGAGATGCATACGAAACAGGATGTTGATACCCTATTGAACCATACAGATCTGAATAAGTATCCTTTGATAATCAGAAACATCCATGAAATCTATTCCCGGTACAGGATTACCACCTGTAAAAAGACGAAAAAGCAACCAGGAGAACGGACCGGCAACACCCTTTTTCAAATGGGCCGGAGGAAAGAACCAACTCCTCGGGGAATTTGCTGACCGGTTCCCGACAGAATTAAGAACAGGCGTTCTTGACCGGTACGTGGAGCCGTTTATCGGAGGGGGAGCAGTATTTTTTTACATCGTCCAGCATTTCCCTATGAAAGAATCAGTTATCTGTGATATCAATGAGGAACTTGTTCTTACATACAAGGTTGTGCAACAGGATGTACATGCTCTCATCGCTCTCCTGACTCAGTTTCAGGAACAATATGATATCCTCAATGAATCCGACAGAAGTGTGATGTACTATGAAATCAGGGATGACCTGAATGCAAAACGGAATGGATTTGATTATTCCACTTACAGGAGTGAATGGATAGAACGGGCAGCCCAGCTTCTGTTTCTGAACCGGACCTGTTTCAATGGTCTCTTTCGGGTCAATACGAAAGGGGGGTTCAATGTCCCATTTGGAAAATACAAAAATCCAAGAATCGTGAATGCATCTAATCTGGTCAAAGCATCAGAACTTCTCTTGAATACCACCATACTTCTCGGCGATTTCAGCATATGTGAGGATTTTATTGATGAGCGGACCTTTGTCTATATCGATCCCCCGTACCGGCCACTAAACCAGACCTCTTCCTTCACTTCCTATTCACAGGGAGGATTCTCAGAAGATGATCAGGTCCGTCTTTCTAAATTTTTCACGACGATAGATACCATCGGGGCGAAGGTGCTCTTAAGTAACTCAGATCCAAAAAACGAGGATCCGACAGACCATTTCTTTGATGATCTCTACAAGGCTTATACCATAGAACGGGTACTGGCTAAACGCTTCATTAATAGTAAAGGGGAAAAACGTGGTGAGATTTATGAGATTGTCGTGATGAATTATCAACCGCCTGATATAAATGACACTCAACAAGGACTCATCCTGGGATAATGTATTCTCAACGATTTCTTTTTTAGGAGATAACAGAGAACGGATACTCGTTTCTTACTGCTGAAACCCTGAAACCGGGCTTTTTGTGGAAAAGACCCCTCGTCTTCTTGCGAAGATGGATACCAGATCCTCCTGTCCTTCCGTGTTTAAGAAAAATAATCTGGCAATTCTACCGGTAGAGGATAGGAAATATGTGATCTTTTTAGATCCGCAATTGAAATCATACTTCACTTTTTCTCCGTTTTATGAATCAATTGAACCTGAAGAGTATGAGCCGTCCAGATACATAGCTACGCTTGAGACGATTCAACAGGGAAAAATTGATAGTATCCAAATTTATGTTAAAAGATAGACAATCCAGACCACATTCCGGTTAATATACACAAAATAAAGACGGCCCTTCTTTAAAACGAGTTCAAAGACTCAAAAGAAAGGGCCAATAAAATATTCTCATTTATAAGAGATAAAATTTTTGATTCCTGCACCATAGCAACAATGCCTGAATGTCTCATTGCCGATAAATACCCGAATATTTTGTTACCAATAGATACCATGCCATAGTACACCCCTTTTAGTGTATACCTTTTTCATCTTCTTTTTTCAGCAACAGATCAGCATACTCCCGGATGACCGGGTAGAGATCCTCAATACGTAGAGAAAGATTTTTTCCTCCCAACATGAACGGTGACGGGCCAAGTAGTCTGACTGGTGTAATCTCTGATGGAGTACCCTGAATTTCAGAAAAATCCAATGGACATTTTGTCATACAGAAAAAATCTTTTAGAAAATAGGATTCAGGAATCTCAAGAGAACCTTCCTTTATATCCACTTTTCTTGGAACAATCGGTTTTTTGGGAAAAGATACGGAAATATCCAGTTTTTCCTTCACCCTTGTAACCACCGTCTCTCTCTCCATCCCATGAATGGTAAAGAGTTCCCAGGGGTTTTCATCCAGATACTCTGCAAAATAATACCAGGCTGCACCGATATGAATACAGGGATTATACGCATCCGGACATGAACAATACGAACGGATACTTGTGTACGTGGGAGGGACAAGATGAATATCTGCTTTTTTTATTGCATCTGCAAAGTCCTCGGAGAAATCCCCCGCAAGCAGAACTCCGGATAGGGCTGCATCGGCTGCAACAACGGAGATAAGTCGCTCCCAAACGTCATCGGTAAATACCGGAACGTGCAGGAAAACGTCCTTAATGGAATGCCCTGTGCAGCATATCCCCATTTTTACAAGCCCTGGAATTACCCGTAGTCGTGAACCCGAACCATTTCTGGCACAATTTTTAGCTCGGGAAAGCTTTCCTTTCTCTCCGGCACTCTCAAGGAGTTGTACAAAAGATCTCGCCCACCAGTTCTCCAACACCGGACCGTCCCGGCTTTTTAAGGAAATTCTCTCATTCTCCGGAACATCATAGATGCTCTTAATCCACCAGGGTTTTCTGCGTCTCATGATTCAGTCTCCCTCCCCGGCAAATACCGTATCCCGCAATGAGACTATTCTTATCAATTCCTCTGTTGAGAGGCTGGTAAGGAAATCATCCCCACTGGCAAGCACTCCCTCTGCCAGATTTCGTTTTGCCTGGTTCATCTCATCAATCCGCTCTTCAAGGGTTCCTGACGCAATCATGAGGTGAACCTGAACATTACGTTTCTGGCCTATACGGTAGGTCCGGTCGGTAGCCTGATCTTCCACCGCCGGATTCCACCACCGGTCGATGTGAAACACATGAGTTGCAGCGGTAAGATTAAGGCCGGTTCCCCCTGCCTTAAGAGATATGATAAATATGGCCGGGCCCGCATCTGTCTGAAACTGATGAATCAGGTTTTCACGCTGCTTTCTGGACGTTGACCCGGTAAGAAGCAGAACCGGGCAGGAAAAATGTTTTTTGCAGATGGTTGCCAGTTCTGTTGCAAATGTGGCATACTGACTAAATAACAGTGCTGAATCCTGTACATCACAGACCTCTTCTAACATCTCAAGAACCCTCTGGACTTTTCCTGAACGATCCGGTCTCATGCTGGTATCTTTCGCAATCAGACCGGGATGATTACAAATCTGTTTGAGACGGGTAATTACCCGGAGAATCGCCCCTTTTCTGGCAATTCCCGTGCTTTCATCAAGAGTGGTAGCCATATCACTCACCACCGCCTGATACAGGGTAGCCTGTTCACGGGTAAGAGAGCAGTACACCCGTGTCTCCATCTTCTCAGGAAGATCCCCGATTATCGACTTATCCGTCTTCATTCTCCTCAAAATAAATGGCCTGATGAGACGCCGGAGTTCAGCAGTTGCAACCGGATCCTTCTCCTGTTCAATCGAAGAGGCATACCGGGACTGGAAAGCATGTTGCGAGCCAAGATAACCGGGATTTAAAAAATCCATAATTGACCAGAGTTCAACAAGCCGGTTCTCCACCGGTGTACCGGTCAGGGCTACCCGTCTGGCAGCAGGAATTTTTTTCGCGGATTTTGACTGTATTGTCTGCGGATTTTTGATATTCTGTGCTTCATCAAGGATAACGGCAGACCAGGGAACCTGGGAGAGGTGCTCGAGATCCCTGCCAACCAGGTGATATGTCGTAATAATCAGATCATATGTCCTGACCAGGCGGATAAATTCATCCCCCTTACACCGGGCTGTTCCATGATGAATCCAGACTGACAATGTGGGTGCAAATCGGGAGATTTCATGCTCCCAGTTCCCCACTACCGACATAGGACATACTAAAAGAGCAGGAGCAAGATCTGGATCTGTCGTTTTCAGGCTGAGCAGCCAGGCTATTGTCTGCGGAGTCTTACCCAGACCCATATCATCAGCAAGACAGGCCCCAAATCCCCGTTCTGTGCAGCCAAGAAGGAACGCATGACCTTCCTCCTGATATGGCCGCAGGGTTCCTGCAAATGTCTTGGGAATCCTCCTCTGGACAGAGTCTTTCCCTGATTTAATAAGAGAAAGGAGATCTGATGTCCAGTCATCAGATGCCCTGACAGAGATGCTCATATCAGACTCTTCATCCTCACCCACCGATAACCGAATAAGATCACCTGCTGTCGGTTTGCCTTTGATGTACCGTTTCTCAAAATTCTGCAGAGCCTTTGAGATTGTTCCGGTATCACAGGATATCCACCGGCCCCCCACTTTCACAAAGGGTGTTTTAAGATCCACTGCCTGCCAGAACTCATCAGGAGAAATGGTCACATCACCAAGTGCAATCTGATAATCAAAGGATATCAGTTGAGATATCCCAAGCAATGACTTCCCGGAAAATCCACCCTTATAGCCCGCTTTCACCTCAATTTTCGGGCGTGCTTTCTGTTCTGTCCACCAGGCAGGCAGGAGGAGAGAAACTCCCTTTTCATGTATCTTCTTTGCCTCATTCCCAAGAAATGCTGTAGCCTCTTTGAGTGTACATTCTCCACGATCTGGTTCTGATCCAGAGAGGTGAGTTTTTATCACCGTAGATACGGATACTGCTTTACCAAGACCAGAGAGAAGTTCCTTTTTAAGATATGCAGCAGGAGGGAGCATTCCGCCTTCATCCCCGGTGAGACTCCAGATAATCTTTGCCGGAATGATAAGGGAAGGATCTTCTTGTGACTGCAGGTGCAGGCTGATTGACCAAGGCTCATAATTGCCCTCCATTGGTTCCTGAAACATGATACACGAACAAAATGAGGGAAAATTCTGATCTTCCCGGGAAAAGGTAAGCCAGGTATGCATATCTGTTGCAAACCATTTCTCCATATCAGGGTTTGAAATGGGAAACTCTTTTTTAGTAAGGTCTGTAATGAAGGCAAGTTCATTCTGTTGCGATACCAGCATTTTTGCCCCTGCCCTGATGGCAGGCGGGTTGTATGTGAGTGCCTGGGTAATTATCACCTGCATCATAGCAGTAAGGACAAATACTACTCGTGAGTGTGGATTTGAAACAGTTTCTCTTTTGCTTTTTCTATGAAAGACGAACCTGCAGACCGGGGGCATACAATCAGCATATTCTGTCAGCCACTGATTTTCTTCCAGACTGAGAGATGGAACAAAGCAGGCATTATAACGGGTATTTACTTTACGGATCGCAGGTTTGAAGTGACCACTTCTGACAAGACGGATGGCAGCATCCTGAAGAAGAAAGAGATATTGTAAGGAATCACCAATAACATAATCCCGGGATAGTTCTTCCTGGTACTTAAAGAGGGTACTCAGTCGGTCATACGGATAGAGGGTGACCGGTACTGAATAAAGAGAAAGTTGGGTTTTTTTGGGTTTCCTCCCCGGATATTTCTGTACATCAGGGTGTGAACAGACCGGAGTGTCATGAATAATTGGAACATGGATATACCATTTGCTTGTTTTTAAGGGAGGAAACGGATCCCCGGTTATTGCACTGATGAGATCTGATAAACCAGTGAGAGGAATTGCATAGGGATATGGTTCAATTGCTGAATTGAAAGATTTTTTCCCCTGTTTTTTTTGGATAATCTGTAGTTTTTCTTCTGCCCATAATGCAATCATATTGACTGCCGGGTCAAAAAGGGCATGGAGAATGGGGTGATATTGTACAGGAATTCGTGGAGGATTCCTTATATCCTCGGTTTCATTCGTATTATAATGCGTTTTGTGTCCCCCCGGATCCATAGTATATGGGTAGATTTAAGAGATAGAATGACCGATTCAATCACGGAACCAGACTCCATTCACTTCTGCGTATCAATCCTTTTTAAAAATCCGAGTGCCTGGGTTATTTGGTCAATAAAATATGCTATCTGACATATGCTGACACATAGATTGTACAGGTGAGATTTCTTCCTCAATGACTGATATGGCTCAATCTTCGTTACAATCGGGAATGACCCGAACGGGACCCATGATCCATTTCTGGTCATCACCCGGATATGTAAACCAAATAACTAAAACCCATTATAAAATATCTTATAACATCTGAATAAAGCCAGGGATATTATCGGCAGGTTACCCTTTTAGAGAAACCAGCGGAGATGTTACAAGCAAAAACGATGGAATAAAAGAAGGGTTGAAACTATTGAACCAGCATACTACTGGGACATATAAAAACCGTTGCTGATGTTAGTATTTGTTATAGATAGTACTTCACAAGGTATCATCGGAAATTCTGCCAGATGGCAAAAAATAACTCCATCGCAATTAGAATAATAACAATCCATTCCAAAAAATTTGAGTGTTGGATCCTGACCTCGTCTGATAGCATTGAATAATTTTTATAGATAACTTCTATCTTTCTGTCTACACTATCACTCCACTGACTGATTCGCACTACTTTAAGGACCATTGCATATACCCTGGCATAATAAATATCCTCAGTGACCTTTATCAGATTGTTAATCTTATCAGTTATCTCTGAAATATCTGCAAACAGTTCCATCAGATATGCCATAATAGCATGATATTGACGTGCTCTTCTGAAACTAGGTAATTTGTCTGCCTGTTCAATATCATCATACATCTTGGCCATCTGTTTCGTCAGTAACCGATCATAATAACGGAGCTCAAGAACCTGAACATTTGCAAATTCTATCAATTCAATCATATCGGTAGGAGTCTCCGGGTTACATAGTAAGGCTGCGTCCCATGAGAAAGTAACCCTGTCATCGCAGGTATAGCTCAGGGTATTTTTCTCAATCTCTTCACGCATATGAGATGAAAGTGAAACCCGTTCACTGTTCAGTAATACTGCAGAATCAATCGTTGTATCAATAGTATCTGTAACATATATCGTATAATCTTCATAAAAACCAGGATCAATTGAATGGCTTGCAATATAAGGATACAAAATTTCACTTAGATTTTTCAGATACGCCTGGAAGAGATCAGAAATACACTCCTGCCCGGCAAGGATAAAAGCGGTCTCTTCCAGAGCAGAAGATGGGATGGCATTATCCTGATACACAAAACAAAGACTGATAGCTCCGATATCATAGATCTTTACAATTGCATTGAATTCAAAAAATATCCCTTCACATTCAACTGTAACAGGATGCATACTGATAAGAAGCGGGGGGTTCTCCATCATAATGGATTTAGGACTGACCCTGAGAAAACTTGCACGTGCGGTAAAATAATTCCGTGCAAGAGCCTGCTCCAGTAAATCAAGATGTATCTCCTGCTCAATATCATAAATCCGGTAAAATCGGATTGCTATCATGATGTATCTCCTCTCATATGACTTTTTAGGGGTGCAGGTTATTGAGTCTTGAAGTATCTCTCATATGCCACCCAGGTGAACCAGGACGCGATACGTTCCGAAATGCTCACAAGACCCCCCATTTATTCCATTTTTTACGAGATCAACAAAGGGACTCTCTACATACTCTCGTGTGATACTATATCATCCTGTATACATATAACGAAACACTATCTGGAAACGGAAAATGTGCTCCCTATGCATACTATCTAAAAGCCAATGATACTGTAGATTTTTCGATCAGGAAAGAGGAAAAATTATTGGAACTGGTAAAAATAGTGAGTACAAATGCAAATACTATATTCAATTCAGTTGAGTAAATCATGACCAGACAATATGATGATTGTCTCATGTTAGAGATCACACTTATCTCATCATTCTATTTTGTATTCAGACAATTTTCAGGATAATTCCACGCGCATTTGAGATATCAGCCAAGGTATTTCTATTCCTCATAATACTAATCAGATTGAGATTCTTTTGTGTGATTCATACAACCATTCCGGAGATGATCTGTAATATCCCACCTTTTTATCACAATTCATTCCTATACAAGGAACAAATATCGATTGATTCATACCATTCCAGGATCGAATACTTGATTATTGATTATCATGTACCATCACCAGTACAAAGAATGTCTCAGTTATCGTATCGTCACAACAGGAATTGCAATTTTTCTCATTGTTATCCTTCTTCAGGTACAAAGTGCATCTGCTGACCAGAATGCAACCCGGATTATTGTAGAATGTAACCCTGGAAATGGAGAATCAGGATCCTGGTTCTGGATCTATGGAACGCTCAGCTCGTCTAATGATAAACCAATTGCAGAGAAAGAAATCAGATTAATCTGCTCTATTTCTGATACCATGGATCCTGAAACCAGTACACAAGTATCTACCAATACAGACGCAAATGGGGAATTTTCTTTTTATACTCCCTTCAATCAGACAGAACCGTACCAAATGGTTACGTTTGACGGGGACCAGTACAATCAGCCATGTTCCGCACTACTATCCTGCGAAATTCCATTAATACAAAAGGAAAATATACAAAACGAAAAAACAGAAATTGCTAATAATACTGATTTCTCCTTTAAAACCCATACATCTCCGGAACAATCAGCTACCGGATCTATCATAGCAGCAAGTGATCCACCGGGTGCAGAGATATTTATCAATAATGTATTGTATGGAACAACCCCAAAACTCCTTGCAAATATTCCCTGTGGGGCACATGAAGTCTGCTTTTACTTACCCGGATACAATAACCTTACCATAGGAACATATGTAACCCCTGGGAAAACTTCACATATTCAATCCAGCCTCTCCCGTACAGGAAGTCCGTTTGGTGGAGAAAGATTACTGAGTTCCCCACAATTTTCCTTTCCATTTTCTGATAATGACTCATACATCGTCATCAGACAGGGGGATGTCTCTCTATACACCCTGAAAAATACAACCTGGGTGAAAAATCCCACATCCCGCACTGGCGTGCCGGGATCTTTTGTATCATCTCTAATAACCGGATCCAATGCAACCGGATTTATTACAACAATTGTCAGCAGTGGTGATACATTAAAAAAATCTACTATAACCTTTGGAAAACCACATGATTAATCTATTAAACCAATAATAACGGGACATTTATCTTTTTTTGTCTAAACCGATTTACAGATCAATAATGACAGTTACATCATAACGTTCCAAAGATCCACAGTTTCTCCAAATACTAAAAAAATCTGACCTCAAATACATTTTTAATCGTTGGAATCAAAGTAAACTAATAATTCATAGATGTGAGGGATTATTGCGTGAACCATCTCATAAACGGAGTTATCACAGGGTGCATCTTGATACTGATCCTGACTGTATCAGTGAGTGGATCACCGGGTATGCCTGATCTTACCCTGACCGGACTTGAGTTTACACCTTCATCCGGAGATATACATACCAAAGTACAGGTATCCTGTGCAGTACAAAATATTGGAAATGAGAGTGCATCCGGCTTTTATATCTATTATTATCTCTCAAAGGACCTCGAGATTGATCAATCTGATACCTATCTTGGTTACAATTATATCTTCTCAATCGGACCAGGTGAAACACTCATCAGTCAGGCATCTCTAACCATTCCTTCAGGAGTACGTGATGGCTCCTATTATATCGGAGCTGTCATTGATCCACCAGGCTGGATTCAGGAGCCGGACAAACTAAATAATACCGGTGTAAGCCCAGTATCCTTTATCGTAGGCAAAGAAGGATCTATACCGGTTGAGACACCAATGGCAGGTCCGACACCGGAACCAACCCCTGAAGTAGAATGGCCTGATATTACGGTTGTAAAGATGGGGGTTCCCGAACAGGTATCAGCAGGAAGTACATTTCCTGTACAGACCCTCATTTATAACAAGGGAAACCAGTCAGCAGGTGGTTTTTACATCTCCTACTTCCTGTCAGGGAGTACAACCATTTCTCCAGATGATCCATACCTTGGGTACTCATTTATTGCCCAGTACTTTTCAGTACCAAGAATTTCCTACTCCCTTGTTAATTATACCGTTCAAATGCCTGCTTCAGTTCAACCTGGTACCTATTACCTTGCTGCAGTTGCAGACTCAACTCATGTCCTCACAAAAGACTCTGCCGCTGATAATGTCGGAGGGGTACCGGTAACCGTGGTTGTACCAACACCAACCCTTATTCCTCCAACACCCTCTGATGAAACCGGAGCCATAACTATCAGTTCAATACCAAACGGTGCCCGGATAACTCTTGACGGAGTACAATATGGTCTTTCGCCAGCCACAATACCCGGTCTTTCTCCAGGAACACATATGTTGATACTTGACAAACCCGGCTATCAACAGTGGCAGGGACAAATTGATGTAATCACAGGAAGAACAGTCATCATGACGGTACGGCTCACCAGTACTGAATCTGCTGTACAACCAAAAACGGTAACACCTGCACCTACACCCATACCAGGTGCCATCATGATTGGGTCCACACCTCTTGGAGCCATGGTATTTCTTGATGGAACAGCAGTAGGGGTAACTCCATATACCATCACAAACCTCCAGCCTGGACGCTATAATCTTGTACTAAAACAGGTTGGATATGACGTATGGGAACACAATGTAAGTGTAGTATCTTATAAAATATCTCAGGTTTCTGCACCATTAACACTTGCAACACCTCATAAATCAGGGACAATCACAAATGGTACCATTACTCCTGAACCAACGATGATATCACCAGAACCAACTCCAGGATGTGAACATGGTACAGACCTTATCGTTTTATCAGTTGAGTGTGAAGAAAACCAGATCAAGCGGGATTCATCATTTCGTGCACGTGCAACAGTTGCAAATGCAGGAAATGTTGATGCAGGACCATTTTATGTAGCATATTATCTCTCACAGGATAATATTACCGAAACATCGGATACATTCATTGGTTCACATTATTACTATCAACTCGGAGCCGGTATTATTGGAAGTTATATCGATCGGGTAACAGTTCCAAAAACAACGGTTCCGGGACCATACTATATCGGTGCAATTGTTGATTATACTCACATGATGGATGAATGTCAGAATGATAATAACGCTCTGACAAATGAAAAACCCCTTACTATAATCTAATCAATACCCATTTCTTTCAGATATCAGATTCATCCACAACATATTTTTCTTTTCCGATGATACCTATACAATACTATGGGATACTACTCCTCACTTATGAGCAGAAAATTTTCTGATCTTATTGGATCACAATACGAACAGATCAGGAGTGACTACTGTGATTTTCTGCTCACCGAGGAAGAACTGGCCTTATCGCCCATTAAAAATATTATCATGCCACTTGATTACACGCACGAAGGACTACCACAACATCTTCTGACAACATTACATCTATTTACCGGAGCAACAATCCATTTGACCTATATCATTGATACGCAAATTATTACACGTATTGAACGGATACTTGGTTCTGAATCTGCAGATGAGTATACCAGATTAAAAAAAGAAAAAGCAGGAGAATTCCTTAAAATCGGGACTGAATTGCTATATGATGCTGGTTTTTCAGTACAGTCCAGTATTGTCACGGGATCAAAGTTAGATGATTGCATACGTTTAGCATCAGACCAGGATCTTGTGGTTCTTTCAAAACGGTACGGAACAGATACCAGTGTCTCAAAAACACTGAGTCCCATTGCTCTTCGAATAAACAGGGAAATAGGGATTTCAATCCTTTTTTATTAGTAAAGCGGTAATCACATGGTTTTTACTCCTGAAATAATTGCCCTGCTCGTCTTTATTGTAACATATGCCCTCATCGTAGATGAACGGATTCATCGCGCGGTCTGTGCAATGGCAGGTGCATCTGTCCTTATCCTATTTGGGATCCTCTCCTGGGACCAGGTACTTCATCACATTGATTTTGGAACCATCTTTCTTCTGATGGGAATGATGATAATTGTGAATACCTCACGTAATAGTGGTCTTTTTGAATATATTGCCATTATTACCGGAAAAGCAGCGAAAGGAAATCCTATATATGTGCTGTTTTTATTTGCCATCGTAACTGCTGTTTCAAGTGCATTTTTGGATAATGTTACCACCGTTCTTTTAATGACACCAATGATCCTGACCATCTCCAGGCTGATGAATATCAATCCGCTTCCATTCCTGATATCTGAGATTTTTGCGTCAAACATCGGGGGGGCTGCAACGCTCATTGGTGATCCGCCAAATATTATGATAGCATCTGCATCAGGACTCGGTTTTAATGATTTTCTTACTGTTATGGGGCCGATTGCCATTGTGGATATGGTCGTTGTTCTCATAATTCTCTATGCGCTCTATGGAAAAGAACTGAAAATAAGTGCAGATGACCAAAAAACAATAGCACATGCAATAAACGGGCTTGATGAAAAATCTGCAATTCTGGATAAACCTCTCTTTACAAAATCTGTAATCGTTTTGCTACTGGTTATTGCTCTATTCTTTCTGCATTCCAGTCTCGGACTTGAACCTGCAGAAGTAGCTCTTATTGGTGCATCCATCCTTTTAATCTGGAGCAGAGAGTCGCCTGAATTGATCCTTGAGAAGATAGAGTGGCCAGCCCTCTTCTTCTTTGGAGGATTATTTATTCTGGTTGGCGGTCTTGTCGAGACCGGGCTTATCACTTCAATTGCAGATGTCATGATACATTCAGTCAATGGCACTGGTGAAGCGATGTTCATCATCACCTGGTTTTCAGCTATCGCTTCAGGTCTTGTTGATAACATTCCCCTGACTGCCGCCATGATACCATTGATTCAGGATCTGGGAGTATCTGGGGCTTTTGATATCTATCCATTATGGTGGGCACTTTCACTTGGAGCATGTCTGGGGGGGAATCTTACCGCCATCGGTGCATCTGCTAATGTTGTGGTCCTTGGAATTATGGAGCGCGAAGGCGAATCTATCACATTCATTCAGTTTTTAAAATTAGGAGCCCTGATAACGTTTACAACTGTCACTACAGGGTTGATACTTCTCTATATCATGTTCCCGGAAACTATCCCAATAGTATTCTGATAGTTCTATTCTCTTTCTTTTGCTCAAAACAAGTGCCCGGGTCATCGTAACAGTACTACGCCTCACAGAGTGGGACAAAGCGATCTACGGGTAATAGTTGCATGAAATCTCTATGAGAGGTGCCATGTCGATACTGAGAACCTTATCCATTATTGGATCTCAGATTAGTGTAGGAGATGAACCGTGCAGGTATCGATGAAACTTGAGATTCGTGATTCTCCTGGTCACCTGGTTGCAGCTCTCTCACCAATTTCAGATATTGGTGGAAATATAAAGACTGTTATTCATGAGCATGATCAGGAGAATGAAGAAGATTCCCTGTCTGTTGAAGTAGTTATTGAAATTCCACAGGAACGCCTCGAAAATCTTATCACTCTCTTTAAGGAAAGGGGAATTCATGTACTGAAGATCGGGCAGGAACGGTTTTCGTACCGGTTATCAGTAATCCTCATAGGGCACCTGGTACATACCGACCTTGCAGACACGATTGATCAGATAGATGGAACAGGATATGCAGAGATAACTCATATGAATATGGCTATGCCAGCCATTGAAGAGCGATCATCAGCACAATTAATGATTCGATCCGTTACCAGGCAGGATATGGAACACGCTCTGGAAATACTCAGAAAAGTGGCAGAAAAAAAGGGCTTCCTTCTCATCGAACCTCTGGAGGAGACACGATGAAAATTGTAATCCTCGGACTTGGTGCTGTTGGAAAGGGAATATTAGAGACCATTGCCGAGAAAAAATTAGGACTGATAGTAACCGGGGTTGCTGATTCAAAGAGTGCCTGCATCAAAGAGGATGGAATCGATATCAGAACTGTTCTTACCACAAAAAAAGAGACTGGAATATGTGGAGATCCCTCTCTTACCGCTGACGATGTGATTGCCACGGCGTCCTATGATCTCCTGGTTGAAGTAACTCCTACCGATGCCAATTCAGGAGAACCGGCATACGGGTATATCAAGAGAGCACTAGGACGGGGTGCTCATGTGGTTACCTCGAATAAGGGACCTGTCGCATTATATTTCAATGAATTACAGAGCCTGGCCCAGGATAAAGGAGTTCAGATACGATACGAAGCAACCGTTGCCGGTGCAATTCCAATTCTTCATGCAATGCAGCATGATCTGCTTGGAAACACGATTACTGCATTGTACGGTGTCCTCAATGGAACATGTAATTATATCCTGACGCGGATGGCAGAAGAGGGACTTAGTTATAAACAGGCACTCGCTGAAGCGCGGGAGCTTGGCTATGCTGAAGCGGATCCAACATATGATGTTAAGGGTATTGATGCCGGAATAAAACTTGTCATCCTTGCGAATACCGTATTTGGAAAAAACATCAGTCTGGACGATGTTGAGATAACAGGTATTGACCTCCTTACTGACGATGCACTCAGACTTGCAGAACACCAGGAATGCACTATCAGACTCATTGGTGAGATCGTTCCAAAAAAAGATCTTTTCCGGATATCACCCCGAATCATTCCTAAAAATCATCCACTGGTTGTCAAAGGGTCGTTAAATGCGATAACCATCTCTACAGATATGGCAGGTGAACTGACGTTTATCGGAAAAGGAGCCGGTTCAATCGAGACAGCAAGTGCTATACTTGGAGATATCCTCTACATTCGTAACGAGCAATGCATGGATTAATTGAGAGAAGACGGCAGTACCTGCAGTTAATGTGTCAGATGACGATCGAACACGGATCGTTTACTGTGCAGGATATACAGAATTGTGCATCAGCACCCAGGAGTACCTCTCAGGACTGGATATCACGTCTGTACAAGGAAGGGTGCATTGTTCAGGTAGCACCCCCTCACGGACGGGCACCTGCCAGATATGCATCGCGCAGTGTTCTTCCTTCAACAGCGTGCCGGCGGATTTTTACCTGTGTTGATGGTGACAGAATAGAGATATTTCATGACTGTATGAGTAGTGCCTGTGCTGCGTTTTGCGCATATCATCACCGACTGGCCAAAGGCCCTCTGATTGGCGTAGAACGGGATGGAACCACCCTGAGAGAGTGCGCACAGGTAGGCAGTTTTGATGATGTTGCAATCGGACTTCATCCACTCCCTGCAGTAGGGATTACCGGGATCTGGTGCGATGGTGAGGATGTTATCCAGCGAATCAGGTGTACCGGCGGACCAGCGTACTCATTAACAGATATGATGGCCCAGGCTGAGGGTGTGCTTGAAGTCATCATTGAACACGCAGGAAGTATTGTTGAAGGAACCATCAGAACCAGGGGGCTTCTCCATCTTGCCATTGGTGTTGACGATACCGACAGTGAGGAAGGAGGAGCCACTTTTGCTCTTGCCCTGGCCCTCTTGCAATATATTAGTTCAATTCCAACATGTTACCCTATAGGGCACCATGTTGCCATGCTCTTTTCTGGTGTACCTTATAAGACAGGTGGCAATTCCTGTAGCAGGATAGACATTGCGATAGAACCAAGTCGTCTTATTGAGATCCAGAATAAAATAGTTCAATTTGTGTCTGATGCCTCGCTGTCAGATTCCTGGGGTATTGCCATTAAAACCGGATTTTTACTTACCGATGAACTAAAAGAGTATGGCCGTCAGGTACGCAACGGCATCGTGACTGATTCGTATGCAAGAAGTCTTGCAGATGCACAACATATCTTTACCTATGGCAGGAGAGGCATAATCGGAGCGCTCGGAGCTGTTGCCTTATCTGACCTCGACCACGATATACTGCTCAATCCCACGATTTCTTCATGGTAGAGCTATCAGATCCAATCGGTTCCATATCCTTTAATCTAGTACCGGATCAACTCTTCTGAGATGTTCAGAATGTCTACCCACATGAACCGAAAGATATGCCTCTCCATTGCAATTTTGATTGCAGCTGTAGGTTGTATCATATCAGCCGGATGTACCGGTACGGGACCTGCAGAACCTTCTACAACAACACTTCCAGGTGCTAATGTAAACCCAGAACTGTTTACCGATCCATCTGCAGCACAGGCTGGTGACAATGTTACTGTCGATTATACCGGAAGACTGGACAATGGCGAAGTATTTGACTCTTCAGTAGGAAGAGGGCCACTTATGTTTACGCTTGGTGATGGAACCATGATTCCAGGATTTGAACAGGCTATTTATGGTATGAAACAATATGAGAACAAGACATTCACCATTGGATCAGAGGATGCATATGGACCACGAATGGATGAACTCATTGTAGAGATACCAATCGAGAATATTCAGCTACCTGATGGTGTTGAGGTTAAACCAGGTGATAAACTCTGGAACGGATTTATGGAAGTACAGGTCCTACAGATTGCTAATGGAAATGTTACTATCGATCAGAACCATCCGCTTTCTGGAAAGGATCTGACATTTGATATCACCCTTACAGGGCTGGAAAAGAAAGAGTAATTTCATTAAAATATTATTATTTTTTCTGTTGCTGCCACGGCATAATCTTTTTTACTTCCGTTTACGTTTTCTGTTGTCACAACACCAATAATGTAATAATATCCGGTTTTGATATCTGATGGGATGAAAGCAAGAATGGTATTTGGTGCCGTTTCACCAGGAAGCATAAAGGTATGATGTGCTGATCCTAATACAATATCTTCAGAACTCATTATGGTATCAGTTGAGAGATAATACGTAATCCAGACCGTTTGGTGTGCAAGTTCAGCATTTGTTATCCAGCCATTCATTGTAATGCGATCACCACTATGCACATTCATAGGAGCTGCTTGTATCGATACCTGCATTGCCTTATTCACAATATTAAGGGGAATTCCCCCAATCGAAGCAGCTGGTACATCATTTGTGAATAGCTTTTCTCCTACTCCAACACTAACAGACTCATTTCGTGTCTCATATAGTTCCTGGTAGACAGGATCAATGATGGATGGACCGGTTTTTTCTTTTTCAGAAAAAAATATTGGAGCATCGGTCCAGCACACATTGTTCTTCTCATCTCCTTCCCGTATATTCTGGCCTGAATCTGCCTGCATCGCAACGTAATACATTCCGGAAATCACATTTTTGGGAATAAAATCTGCATAAGATATCGAACTCTGGCACCCAGGGTTGATAGGACGCGATATTGAAGAGCCAATACGAGAATCGTTTCCATCCAGTTTTGTATCTTCAGAAAGGAAGTACGCAACATGATATGAATCAGAGGCCTGATTTCCGAGATTCTGTACATAACCCTCCACTACGATGGAATCACCAATAATGCCGGTTGTCACCGTCCGGATTCCGGTTGCTACAATATCAGCTGCTATCGTATCAGATTCAGGTAATGGAGAACGTACCGTTTCTTTTTGGTACTGTTCCTGAACCAGAGGAATGTCAGCAGTAGTTCCTGTTTCTAACTCATAATCAGGAATTATCTTTTCCTCATGGTTCACAGGATCCTCTTTAGAATATGTAACTGATTCTATGGTATCATCCTGTATTTGGGTTATCTCTATAGTTCTATTTTCATTTTCTGATATTGATTTCTGAGTCTCCTCTTCAGGTAAAACAGGTATTTCCTCAATTATGACAGGAATCATATTCTGAGTCACACTATCTTTTGGTCCGTATATCCCTTGTTTTAAGATATAATCTTCTAATCCATTCTGTTGTATCTTGATCTGACCTGCTGTTACAGCCTTATTATTTGTCTCATCGCTCTCAGAGAGAATCTGCGATGCATCAGCAACCATTATAATATAATAGAGTCCGTTCTCAATATCAGATGGAATATCCATGGTATGTGGTATGGTGACCATTTCCTCTGGAGATAATGAGGGAATGGTTTCTACTCCTGCAAAATAGTCATTTTCATCGCTATACCTATCTTTTGAGAGATAGAAGCAGATAGTACATACATCGGTATCTTTCGTTCCCGAATTTTCAAGCTCACCGGTGAGAGAGAGGGTTGAACCAAAAACACTCTTGTCATCTACCTGCACACTGACAGCCCTGATATCAGAAACCAGTAATCCGGAACCTTCAGCAGGTGCACCACTATCCACAGCAGGAGGGACTGACACATCTGGAGACTGATTCACCTCAGGCTCATATTGTTCTAAAGGAAGAGACTGAACCGATTGTAATTCTGATTTAATTTTAAGTGGAAGATAATCAATATTATCAGCATCAATGGCATAGGGAATGTCTCCAATACCATCACTATCCAAATCAGGGACCGTCTTAGAAAACCCGGTACCATCAGGATTGACCCATACATTCCCACCAATGATTGTACCACCAGTGACTGACTGACCACTCTGCTTTGTGGTGTTCCAGAAATTATTCTGTTTTTCAGGGATTATCACATTGTACTGATTTGCAAGGTAATTATTATAGATATCATTTGATTGAGACTGGAATAACCCTACTCCCTGTTTATTTTCAATAATAATATTATTTAGAATGATATTGTTGAGTGACTTATCCAGACGAATCCCTGCGTCATCATTCTGACTAATTGAACAACCAGATACCATACTATCCCTGACTTCATACAACCAGATACCATCACCAAATCGTATCAGATTGAGGTTTTTAATGGTAATATCCTGCAGGGGGTTTTTTCCATTTACATACACCCCACATGAAGCCCTGTTATTGACACCGGTAATAGTATGGCCTCCTCCATCAATGGTTACCCCTGATGACTGAATTTCAACGGCATACATCTTTCCACAGATAAAGTCGTCCTTTATTTCATAGACACCCGCTTCTTTTATGACAATAGGACCAGTCACAGGAGTGGTTTTTGCATCCTCTTTCTCATCACCCAGAAGTACATAATCCTTTGTAATGATGCGATTGTTATTAGTATCAGAATCAGATGACTCAAGGACTGGATTAATAATTCCTAGAATCTGATATTTTCCTGATTGAGTGTTCATTGGTACAGAAAGGAGATTGGTTTGTGTT